>JABSRF010000379.1 GCA_013215275.1 Oligoflexales bacterium
GAGTTAAAGTAAGTAAAGAGCTATATGAAGTCAAAAGCCTTTAAATAAAGGTATTTTATATTTCGCTACAGCGACAAAATAAGTGAAGATATCATAACATCACTAAAGTCGATCCTTGATGCAAATTTAGCAGAAGAAAGCACTTACACACTTGGGAGCTATATCCCTGTATGTGCAACTCTCGCATTAGATGCCGAGGCTTTGTTGCTTTAGTCTATTTATCCTGGAGGATTATTTTGATGAGGGCAAAGTTTTTAAGCTATCTCATCCCATTTCTAGTTTGTTCTTTTAGCAGTCACGGACTTGCTGACGTCGATGTTGAACGCGCTTTAAAGCGGGCTCAATACCTACTGAATAGCTCTATCCCATCTGATGCAGATTTTACTCGTGTCAACAGTAACGAAGCCTATCGCACAGAAATACGAAGGCTCTTAGAGGATGAAGAGTTTTACCACGTCATGCTTCGGTACCATCAAACTCTGTTTGGAGTTGGCTTACCCATTGAGTACATGGATGAACTCCTGAAGGACGATATTGACGAAAAGGTCAATAAATTTGCCCAAATAAAATGTGGTACCAGTGATGATCGCCTCTCATGTCATTGGGCCAGTGAGGATGAGCAATCAAAGGTTAGTAGTTGCCCAAAGTCCTGGGAAGAACCAGTCTCTATTTTCTGGTACCCAGGATTAGTTGCATGGGTCTGTCCGAGCATTGTGAGATCATGTGGGAATGATTTAAGCCGCTGCTTTATCGAATACGATGATGATGAGACAGCAGCTAATAGTGAGCTTGGAACAACCGAGGCCTTTGATTCCCGTTATTCGGTCATCAAATTTCTTAGTAAACAGTCAGCGGGCATAGCGACCGCAGTGGTGGTTGAAAACTACCCTTATACTAAAATACTTGAACCAGGGCTTACCGCAGTTGATGGAGCGATTGCCCATTTCTATAGGCAAAGGCATCATTTTAAACTCGAAGAGCTTAATCTTTCACAAAGTTTACTCGATTTAGTTGATTCCATTCCTTTGACTGATACAAAATTTCACCTTATCTTTACCGGAAGTGATGCTTATGAACTTGGTGGCATCATTTCAACATTTGGTTGGCTAAGGCGCTATGAGAAAAACCGAACCCGAGCCAATCAGCTCTATGAACGCTTGCTATGTCGGCAATTTACCGCTGAGTTGCCGAAGATCTTTCCTCAGGACCCAGGAAACTTACGTGAAACACCAGGGTGTGCTGGATGTCATGCGACCTTGGATCCACCTGCGGATTTCTTCCTCTCCTGGGGTGAGGGGGGTGAGTTATACCAGGGTCAACAAGCAACCACCGTGACCACTTTTGGTGGTCAAAGTGGCTCCTCAATCTCTGATCTTTCGAATATCATTCGAGCAGACAATGCTTTTGCCACTTGCCAGGTACAGCATGCTTGGGAGTGGTTAGTAGGGCGAAAATTCGATGTTGAGGAAGCTAATGTTAGAACAGCCTTGACCAACTATTTTATGACGACCAACTATAGTTTTAAAGAGTTGGTCTACGCTATTATCACCCATCCTACCTTTATGGACGGACAAAGGGTTAGTGGTCTGGTTGAAGATCCTCTGTCAGAGCCACCTTTAGGGGAGGCCCCAGGCGAAAATGAACTTCCTGAATGTGACACTCAAATAGTATTTGAAACCGATATTGCTCCTAAAGTCTCACGCTGCGTAGATTGTCACGACGGTTCCAACCGTTTGAGCAAACTAGAAACTGAAGAAGATTGGGACAAAGTAGCAGCCACTGCAATTAGCATGATGACCAGTGGAGAAATGCCTCCTGAGCAGAGTGGACCACCGAGGGTAGGGCCCAACTTTGAGCTAAAGGAAGCAGTCCGGTGCTGGATAGAAAGGGATAAGCAATGAGTAAGTTCAACAATAGTTTTATAGGCCCCTGCTTGCCTCAGGAGGTTGAAGCAATTAATCGTAGGCAGCTTTTATTAAATGGTGCTTACTTAAGTGGTTATATGTCTTTTGCAAAGTGGATGATGCCAGGAGCAGCTTGGGCACAGGAAGCGCAGAGTTTTCCTCTCCAACGTAAGCTTGTTTGGATCAACATGCGAGGTGGCTGGGATATCCTCGAAGTTCTTGATCCAAAGGTCTCTTCGACCTCAGGGATTGACATGATCTATGACTACAACCTGACCAATCAATTAGCAGGAGGAGAGGATAATGCTCGTTTAGGCAGGTGGTTGCCTAACATGGCACAGATAGGAAATGACCTGCTGATTGTAAGGGGGCTTGCAATGGGAACCACGTCCCACATGGCCGGGTCAGTGTATATGGATACGGGAATTTTAAGTAACACCGGTAGAGTCAATTCAGCTTCCATACCAGCTATTGTTTCTTCAGAAGGTACCAATACCATTCCGATCATTCAATTGAACGGTGGCTCTGACCCAATGACTGACCGGGGATTGCTCAAGCCTGTTTCTGTGGTGAGAGCCGAAAACTTGCAGCTTTATCGCTCCATGTACCCCAACGATACTGAGGCAACTCAGAGGAGAATGGAGATGCTTGACTACATCAAAGGATCTATCTCTCGCTTGAAGGATAGTGTTTCCCCAGGAGAATTCAACAATGATCGTTTATCCAGCCTCGAAGCTGCTGAGGCAAAAATCAGAAGACAATTTGAAGGTAATGTTGGACAGCAACTCGCTTTGACGCAAGAGGAAACAGCAGCGTTTCAAGACGGTGCTCCAGCAAATATGCGTAACCGAGGTATGATGCAGACCTTTGCATTGGCACAAAAACTGATCACGGGTGATATTTGTGATTGTATCAACTTAGGAATCGGTGGCTATGATACCCATGCAAATCAGAGTGCAAATCTCCAACCAAACTTAGAAGGGGTTGACTTCGTCATCAAGCGCTTTGTTGATGGACTCAGGGCTGCAGGCAAGCTAGATTCTACCCTAATTGTCATGTACACAGACTTTGGTCGGACTCCCAAAATTAATAACTCCAATGGTCGTGATCACTGGCCTGTAGGTGGTGCTTTGATGATTGGAGGAGGAATTCAAGGGGGACGAGCGATCAGTGGAACAGATGATGACATGCGAGCACTATCAGTCAATACTGAGACTGGAGTGGTCGATGAAAATGGAGAGCAAATTAACCCCACCCATGTTGGGGGAGCAGTTTTAGAATTGACGCTAGGCAAAGATTACCTGAGCTATAGAAACTATCTAAATAGTATTCCTGCATTAACAAGGCTTAAGACAACGTAGTGATACATGCTTACACGATAAGTAAGCGTTTGTGTTAATTTAGAACCAAGAGTTCTGTGGAAAAATGACAAACACAATACCAAGTCTTCTACTTGTTTAAAATTTGGTGCCCTGCGGCGCATCATAAGATTTTTGTTAGGTAACTCCAAATAAATGTCCTACCCATTGATGGTTAATTTTAGTACAGTTCTGGCCTGTGATTGCGCACTC
>JABSRF010000038.1 GCA_013215275.1 Oligoflexales bacterium
TTATAGCATTCAATAACAAGTTTTAGTTTTACTTATACAAAGCTATTTTTGGTCTGGACAGTGGGGTCCACTTCACACCTTCCCTTTAGCGGTTGACCAAGCTTACCAAGCAAACTATGCCCTTCAGAAACTATGAGGGTATTGATTTTAGTAATGATTTCATCGTCAATAAGGTTGTAGTTGTCTCTAATCGTACTCCGAGCATGCTTTTCCGTATCAGATGTTTCATGCCCAAATATTTGCCTAATCATCGAATGATAATTCACCATATCCGTCAATCTATCGTAGTCCCAATCAAGGTTAACCCCGAACACAGCCAAAACGAAGAGTCTCCAAAGATCCATACCTGGACGGCCAGTAGTAAGGTCTGCAATCGTAAAATGATTCTCTTTTAAGACAGAAAATACCAGCATTCTAAGATGGTCTTCCATGTAGATGTGCTGCAAACCTCTGATTAGGGCAGGAATATCATCCCTAGAGCGTAAATCTACCTCAATTTTCCTTATAACATCACTATAAGACTCTTGATATGTTGCACGCATGGAACCCCCAAGATCTTTAGGTTTTCCGACTATTATAGCTTTTTCAGAGAAACTGGGGAAATTCGGTGAAGGTTTTAGTGCTCTAAGCCCTACGCACCATGGCGGCGGTGCGTTTCCGATCAGACACTATATAGAAGCTATTTAGAGATATGCTTCCTGCGTTTGCTCTTCCTTATGGGCAGGCTTTCCTAAGCCAATTCCCATGTAGGCAAACAAAATTGAAAATGCTGGAGAAAGATAGAGAAAAACCGCATAAGGAGCATAGTCAAGGACTGGCACTCCAAGGGCATTCGTAAAAAAGGCTCCACAAACTCCCCAGGGAACCAGAGGGTTGATCAAGGTTCCGGCATCCTCCAAGGTTCGGGACAGAACCTGAGGAGTTAAGCGAGGATGGTCAAAAAGTGGCTTAAACGCCTGGCCTGGAAGCAAAATCGAAAGGTATTGCTCGCCCGTTAAAAAGTTAATGCCACAAGATGCTGCTGCAGTGCTTGCCACAATGGACCCCGGCTCTTTAAGGTGTGTTTTAATCCCATCCATCAAACTTGAGATCACACCAAGGCCCTGGAGCAAACCACCAAAGGCAAGTGCCAAGATCACTAAAGAGATGGAGAACATCATGGACATGAGCCCCCCACGGGAGACAATATCATTGACCACAGCACTTTCAGACTGAAGTTGATACCCATTTTGCAAGACCTCAAACCAAAGGCTAAAGTTCCACTGCCCTTGAATAAACCCAGCGGTTAAGAGTCCAGTGACCACCCCAACTCCAAGAATCGGTAGGGTGGGAAACCTCAAAAAAGCTAGGCTAAGCACCATGAGGGGTGAAAGTAAGCTTGCATAACTAAGGGTAAAAGACCGCTCAAGCGCTACACTTGCTTTGTGAATTAAGGTGAAGTCTTCCAGAGAAACTGAGCTGCCTAGTACGCTAAAATATAAGACAGTCAGGGTAAGAGCCGGAATGGTCGTCCACAGCAGATTTTTAATGTGGGTAAAAAGGTCAACCCCAACAATTCCTGGGGCAAAATTAGTGGTATCAGAGAGGGGAGAAAGCTTATCACCAAAACAAGCTCCGCAGATCACTGCCCCAGCGGCCTGACCAGGGTCTATCCCAAAACCATTGGCAATGCCCATCAAAGCCACACCCACGGTGCCAGCTGTGGTCAAGGAGCTTCCCG
The DNA here is from genome assembly GCA_013215275.1 of Oligoflexales bacterium. Taxonomy (GTDB): domain Bacteria; phylum Bdellovibrionota_B; class Oligoflexia; order Oligoflexales; family Bog-1112; genus JABSRF01. The sequence continues at coordinate 1,721 of JABSRF010000038.1, forward strand.
TAAATGAGGATACGATAATCGTCACAAACAGCGAAGTTACCAAAAACCACTCAGGGGATATGGTTTTTAAGCCCAAATAAAAGAGCATAGGGACAGTCCCACTCATCATCCAGACCCCAATGAGGACCCCGATAAATCCTAGGATAAAAACAGCTTTCACACACTGAGTCACCCCTTGGGTCATAAATGATTCCATGGTTTCCCAAGAATAGCCCTTCATGAAAGCTATGATAGCAACCAAGGCAATACACATGACGAGCACCATATGGGGTCCACTGCGGATCCCTACCATCCCCACGAAAATGAAGGCTAGCAGAAGCATCACCAAGAAAATACTATCTCTAAAGGAGAACCTACGGTTCATACATATTCCTTTAAACTTCAAACACATAGCAAAAAAGCCCGCGAGGGGCTTCCTAGTCTAAACTGGTTCCGCCAATGGTGTCAAAACTAAACCGACTGCTCCTGTTCGTTCTGAACTGCAAAGTTGGTTTGTTTTTTGAAATTTTTGTTTAAAATTGGCACAATACAGATCAAAATCAATGCCATCAGAAAGGCGAACTTAGCTCCAATTCCAAAAGCCTCACCATAGACCATAATCGTTTGAGTGGGATCCAAGTTTTCGCCTCCCCCCTCAACGGACGCAAACTTCGAAAAGACCCCAGCTAAGTATTCTGAAAACGCTAAGGATACAAACCAAAGCCCCATGATGGTGCTCAAGATTTTCTGAGGAGAGATACGGGTCACCATAGACAGCCCAACAGGCATAATACAAAGCTCACCGGTCGTATGCAGAAAGTAGGCTAGCACCAACCACAGCATAGAGGTCATGCCAGAGCTATCCGCTGTCACAGCTCCCCAATACAGGGCTAGAAATCCTAGGCCCACTTGCAGTAGTGCTAAGGCAAACTTGGTAGCTGGGCTAGGGTCACATTTTCTGCGTCCAAGCGCACTCCACAAACCAGCAAACAGTGAGCCCAAAATAATGATAAAGAATGAGTTTAACGATTGAAATGCCGAGGCAGAAATCTCATAGCCCCAGAACATACGATCAACATTTCGCTCGGTGAAAAGGTTCATACTAGACCCAGCCTGTTCGAATATCGAAAAAAAGGCGGTCTGAAAAAACATCAAGGTAAATATGGTAACCAGTGCTCGTCTTTCTTCACCTTGATGACTTGCAATGAGGTAAAGAGAGTAGGCTCCAAATATAACACCAATGACTGGCAGGGCAGATTCGAACCAATGGTATTGAATCAAAACCATGCTTAATAGTGGGACACTTAACAAGGAAACCAAATATATGAAGCGTTCTACGTTTATTTTTGGAAGGACCATTTTATTTAGCTTTTGAGGGTCCTCGGGAAGCCCCTTATCATCCATATGCTTGCAACCACGCAAAAAGGTGACCAAGCCTGCAAGCATGCCAATGCTAGCAATGCCAAACCCGTAGTGCCATCCATAAACCTCTCCAATGATCCCACACACCAAAGGGGCTAATAGGCCGCCAAAGTTTATGCCTATGTAAAATAGAGTGAAGCCTGAGTCACGACGCTGGTCTTCCTTCTCGTAAAGTTGCCCCACGAGGGTAGAGATATTTGCCTTAAATAAACCGGTTCCACCAACAATAAAGCCCAAACCAAAGTAGAAGAAAAAGCTGTCAATACCTGAAAATGATAGGCTAAAGTGTCCAAGCGTGATGAGCACAGCACCGGCAATGATCGATTTACGGTTCCCTAGGTATCTGTCCGCAATTAAGCCTCCCACGATGGTAGCTAGGTATACGAGAGTAAAATATGCGGCATAGACTCCATAAGCTTTTTTATCAGTAAACCTAAGCTCAGAGGTCATATACAGAACCAGAAGTGCCCTGAGGCCATAGAAGCTGAAACGTTCCCACATTTCTGCAAAAAATAGATAGAATAGGCCTTTTGGCTGGTCTTTAAACAAATTTATTCCGCTGTTTGCTATGGGAACATCCATACAATTATCCTCTCTAATTAAATATAGGTCTGGCAATTTAAACTATACTGGCCGGCTAGTCAAATTTGTTTAAATAAAATAACAACTAAAAATTATTATGCCTTTCATTGCGAACAGTTAAGCTAAAGCCGGCGAAGAGCAAATGACGAAGCTTCGACTTCTAAGTGAATTTTACTTGCTTAGGTTTTTATGTTTTACTGCGAGGGAAAAGAGTTTTTTGAAATACAGAGACTTATGGTGCAATTGGAGATGGAATTTAATGCTCAGATACCAGCTTCTGCTTGTCTTGGTGATGTCTGAAATCCTTTGGATCCCTCAGTCTTTAGCGATTAACTTAAAAGATAGCCTGAAGCTTGTCAGGCTCCAAAACCTCGAATTGGCTGAACTTAAAGACCAGGAGTTGCAAGCGATCGCTCGCGCAAAGAAGGTACAGGGAGCTTACGACTCTGAGCTAGCTTGGACAAGCTCACATATTTCCGATCGCTCAAAATCCCAAGCCAATGCCTATGAATCCCTGACTGGCTCAGCACATGAGCTATCTTGGCAGAAGTTTACGGGTATGGGTAGCAAATTAAAAGTGGGCATTGGATACCAAACCTCAGAGCTTGAGTTTCCTGCTCCGGCCCCTCCTGTGGAAATATCACCAGGAGTTCAAATCGATTCCTTCAACCCAGCGAGCAGCTTTCCCATCAACCCCGAGCATCAATCAAGGGTAACCATAGAGTTTTCTCAAGCTCTATGGCGGAATTGGCTTGCAAAAGAACTGGACCTTCAGGAGGCAATTTTGGCAGACGCTGCCATTCCTCCCAAATATCAAGGGCTGATCAAGGAGCAGCAGATTCAAGGGGAGACAGAGATTCTCTTCGTTAAGCTCGCACAAATGCGCGAGCAAGAACGCTTAATCCAAAATATGACCAATCTCAGTGAAAAGTTCTATCGTCTTATGTCAAAAAGAGACACCTATGGCCGTGCTGAGCAATTAGATGTCGCTGAAGCAAAAGCACAGGTGGTTAAAGTAGGTGGACAACTCCTCAGAATTAGATTGGCAATCAAGAGCATCGAAAAGCAATTGGCATTCCGTTTGTATCATAAATCTATGCCGAAAAGAGTGAGCTTTCAAACCTTCCCCCTTACAAGACCTGCAATCCCACTTCCAGCGACCAGTAGCAATAAGTTGATTCAATTAGCCTTGGTGCAACGTCAAGATTTGGCCTTATTCTCTGCATCGGCCGAGCCTCTCAAGGCCCAGCTCGACTTAGCAAAGGAGGAAAAATCAATCAGCATCGACCTATTCGGCTCAGCCACAATTAACGGTCTAGAAGACAATGCGAGTGAGGCTTTCTCAGAGCTAAGGCACCCAAAATATACCGTGGGCATCAAACTAGCGATACCAATTGGACGTAGTTCTTATCGTGCAGAGCAAGAACAAGTGCTTTCGGGTCTTAACGAACTAGAGCATAAAAAACAGCTCAGTACTCATTTTATTCGACGTGATATTGAGCTTGCATGGCTTGACCTTACATCCGCCGAGCAGCTTTACCAGCAGGCAAAATCTCACGAATCTTCGTTAAACGCCCTTTTACGAGAAGAGCGAAAGCGAATTAGTCAAGCAAGAAGCGATGAAATTGCTGCAATTCGCTATCAAATTGATATCCTTAGTGCAAAGATGGATGCTGTTGAGGCCCTAGCAGGAGCAAGAGAATCCGAAGCACGGATTCGCCTTATTTGCCATGCTTACGATTCAGAAAGACGTTATGAAGCAAATCGTTGAATTTTGTCTCAAAAACTCTCTGCTTCTCAATTTAGTGACTTTGGCCACAATCGTAGCTGGTATTTTTGCAGTGCTTCAAACAGACCGCGAAGCCTTTCCTGGAGTCGATTTTGACACCATCACCGTGCGCACCGTTTACCCAGGTGCTAGCCCAAAAGAAGTAGAGCAACAAGTCACCAATTTACTCGAAGAAGAAGTCGAAACGGTGGAGGGCATCGAAGAGTTTTATTCCCATTCTATTGAAAATTTGAGCCTCATCGTCATCAAACTAGACCCTGGCCTATCTGATGCTGAAAAAAACAAAACCATCAACCAAATTCAAAGCTCAGTGGATAAGGTAAAAGACCTTCCAAAAAGCCTCCCATACCCTCCTGATGTCACCCAGCTTGATAGTGGAGCTTTACCGATCATGGAGCTTGGCCTGAGAGGGCCTATGAGCTACGAAGAGCTTCATGTAATTGCTGAGAAAATCCAGGAAAAGATAAAAGAGCTTCCCGATGCTAAAGCTCCCCTTACTTATGGCTTCAAAAAGCGCGAGTTTTGGTTAGAGGTTGATCCCGTTAAAATGAAACAGTTTCATGTTGGTTTATCAGAGGTGATAGCGACACTTGCAAACAAAAACCTAAACCTACCCGGAGGGGTGCTCAAAACAACACGCGGAGACTTGCTCATTCGCACCATCGGTGAGGTGAGTACGCCAAAGGATATAGACCGTATCATCCTCAGAACTAATTCATCCGGTAGTAACTTACGAGTCGAAGATATCGGAAGAACACGCTCCACCTTTGAGGAGCCATCAGAAAGATTCCGAACCAACGGCCAAGCTTCCATCAACCTCATCATTCGTAAAAAACCAAAGGGAGACATCGTCAACCTTGTCAATGACATCCGCAGCCTAGTGAGAGAGTTTCAATCACAAGCTCAGTACTCTGGCTTAGAAGCCTCTTTTGTCAATGATATGAGCATCTTTGTTAAAAATCGCTTGGGCGTTTTAATTAACAATGGTGTTGTAGGAATGATTCTGGTCATGGTGGCTTTGTTACTCTTTCTCTCTAGAGGCATCGCATTGGTTGCAGCACTTGGAATGCCAGTTGCCCTTCTTGGTGCAATTTTAGTTATGCAATGGATGGGCATTACCATCAACCTACTTAGCTTATTTGCTCTGGTCATTGTCTTGGGTATGCTCGTGGACGATGCGATTATCGTAGCTGAAAACATCTGGCAACACTATGAGCTTGGAAAGAGCCCCTGGGATGCTGCGGTGGACGGAACCAAAGAAGTCCTCTTACCAGTTTCTGCAACTATCTTAACTAGTATCGCTGCCTTTTCACCACTCCTAATGATCTATGGAATTTTTGGCAAATTCTTAGAGTCCCTGCCAAAAGTAGTTATGATCAGCCTCATCATTAGCTTAATTGAAGCAATGTTTATTCTCCCCAGCCATGCTTATGAAATGCTGCGGTTTAACCAACATCGGCGCAAACAGGCAAAAGCTGGCAAGTTAAAACCGATCAAGAAAACGGGTGGCTTTATTGCTAATTGTGTCAAGGTTTATGAGAAGGTCTTATTTGTCACCTTAAAAGGTCGATACCTAGCCTTTTGTGTTATTCTACTTAGCCTAGGTGGAGTTTTCTACCTACAAAACAACTATATGAAGGTCATTTTATTTCCCAATGAGGGCCTCGAATTTTTCTTCATCCGTTTAGATTATAGCTCCGGAGACACGATTGAGAATACCGAAGCTAAGCTCATCCCTTTCGAGAGCTATATCAAGGAGACCATACCACCATCAGAGCTTCGGGACCTGGTCACCTACTCGGGCTTACAACAGGTGGATCATATGGACCCCTTGAAAGCTAGAGCAAGCCACGTCGGGCAGGTCGGGGTTTATTTAAGTCCCGAAAGCGAGCGAACGCGCACAGTGGATGAGATTATTCAGAAAATTAGACCAGACATAGAACGTCTAGCCTCACAACAGCAGGCTGAGCGAGTGTACTTTACTCGCCAACGACTCGGACCACCCGTTGGTAAGCCCGTTGCAATCCGTATTTATGGAGATGATTTCGAAACCATGACTGCTGCAGCCGAGGAGGTTAGGGATCTTCTGGCTAAACAACAAGGCATTTCCGATATCACTGAAGACTTTCTCCCTGGAAAAGACGAGCTACAGATTAAGGTTCTCGAGGAAGAAGCCAGCCGTTCTTTTCTAAGCACCCAAGAAATTGCCAGCCGAATACGAGCCTTTATAGAAGGAGAGGTTGCCACCTATGTTCATAAAGATAGCGATAAGGTACCCCTGAGGGTCAAGCTTAGGGAAGGCTCTGCGACAGATTTAACTCAATTAAAAGAAGCGATGATCATGAATAGGCTGGGAAACTTAGTTCCCTTAGACCAAATTGCTCAATTTCAGACAGCAAAAGGCATTTCCTCGATAAAACACCGCAATGGCTCAAGGGTTATCACGGTAACCGCAGCTTTGGATGAGGGGCTAACCAGTAGCAATGAGATCAATCAAGCGATGGGGCCACCACTTGACTCACTTGGAAAAAGATACCCTGACCTTAAATTCGAACGAGGGGGTGAGTACGAAGATACCACAAAAAGTATGCAAAGTCTTAGCTATGCATTCCTAACTGCGGCTGTTATGATATTTATAATTCTAGCAACCCAGTTCAAGAGCTTGACACAACCGCTCGTCGTCATGACTGCAATTCCTTTTGGAATTATCGGAGTGATTCTGTCTTTTTATTTCCACCAGCTACCCCTGAGCTTTCTTGCTTTGATAGGCATGATTGGTCTATCTGGTGTGGTGGTCAACGATTCTATTGTGCTCGTTGATTTCATCAATAAAGCGAGAGAACGCGGTCAGAGTAGCTTTGAAGCGACCATTTATGCAGGCAAGCGACGCTTTAGGGCTGTGTGGTTGACCAGTGTGACGACGATTTTAGGGCTACTTCCTTTAGCTTATGGTTTTGGAGGCCAGGATGCATTTCTTAAACCTGCAGCGATGGCCTTAGCTTACGGCCTAATGTTTGCGACCATTCTGATTCTTTTGCTCGTTCCAGCATTATATTTAATTCGCAAAGATATTCTGAATTTGTTTATTGCGACACTGAACCCCTTAGGCAAGGTGTTTAATATTCAACTAAAAAAAATCAGTTAAGGAAGCATGATGAGTGACTGTGAACTTTCCCTGAGCACCTATCTTCAACCTGTTATTTCCTGTGCGAGGGAGGCTGGAGAAATCATTTTAACTCATTACAAAAATGATGACTTAAAGGTGAAGATTAAAACTGACAACTCCCCAGTCACTGCTGCTGATGAGGCTGCCCATCATCATATTCATAATTACCTAAGCAAGCTTGAAAAATTTCCCATCATTTCCGAGGAAGGAGACCTGTCTGGAAGTTTTAAAGACACTAGCGAACCTTATTGGTTAGTAGACCCTCTTGATGGCACTAAAGAATTTATAGCACAAACTGATGAGTTTACGGTAAACATTGCCTTGATTCAGAACCATATCCCCCTACTAGGGGTAATCCATTTGCCTGTGTTTAATAAATCCTACTATGCCATTAAAGGTGAAGGAGCATTTAAAATTTCGGAAGATGGTGAAACATCAAAACTTAGTTGTAAGCCGTTTGACCCCCAGGACTTTACTTTATTGATTAGTCGAAGGCACCATGCAGAAGATCTAGAACAGTTCAAAGCCCAGTGGCCCGGTGTCAGTGTCAGACCAATTGGTAGCTCTTACAAGTTTTGTCAAATTGCAGAGGGCATCGCGGATTTATATGTAAGGAAAGGCCCCACCCACATTTGGGACACAGGAGCTGGCCACTGTATCTTAAGCGAGGCAGGGGGTAAGGTGGTGATCGAAGGAAATAATGCACTTACCTACAAACTAAGCCAAATGATCAACCCATCTTTTTGGGCAATCGGCGATAAGCTTGCCTCAGAGCAATTCCTTTAACAGTTCCGCCGGAATTCTCCCTCTATAACGTAGTGAGTCGTCAGACGAGCGAGGCTTAGGGGGAGATGGATAGGCGATTATGTGAGTATATCAACATTGAGTGGAGCTAAATGGCAGATATGCGAGCATTCATTTTTCAGGGGTGCCTTGATTCTGGATGTATTGTTGAATTTTCTCAAGTGGTGTCCCTCCCACAGAAAGTATGCAATATGCTCGGGTCCAAAGTTCAGGCTTCCAATAGAATTTCCCTAGGTGTTCTGCAAATTCTTTTCTAGTGAGACGACTACTTACTGTCTTTAGATTGTTCACAAACTTAGACAAATCAATACTAGGATAAGTTTCAATAATTAGATGTATATGGTCGGCTTTTCCTCCAAATTCCACTAAATCAACTGACCACTTGTCGCATATGTTAGCGCTTATTTCATTTAGCCGCTCTAGGATTCCTTTTGTGAAGCATTTTCGGCGATACTTGGTAACCAAAACTAAATGATATGAAAGACTAAAAATACAATGATGATGAGTTCTTAACTGATATTTTTTTGTCGACACTAAATACCTCCATAGTTAACGTATAAATAACAAATAGAGGAACTTCAAGTGGTAACTAAAGCGGTCAAAATTCGTATAAAAGATAGCTCAGCCTGCAAGGTTTTGAATAGAATGGCTAGGTCTATCAATTTTGTCTGGAACTACTGCGTGCGACGTGATGTCTCCCACCTAATTGTAGCTGAGAATGCTACCTGCTCTCCCATGAACAGTACCCTACGCAGACAGGCGTGGAGGGTAACCTCCGGGTCTGAAGCTCTGCGGACAATGTATCCGAAAGTGAAAGCATCATTCACCTAGGGCCTAGGGTATCCGACATGGTTAACGAAAGTGAACAACCGATGAAGATCGTAATCCAGAACAAGCTTAAGATGCTGACAAGCTTGAACCAAAAGGTGAGCGGACAGGTATGGGGGCTGCAAGTATCCCCTATCATGGGCGTTGCTCCGCCGGTCGGTAGGTTGAACCTAAATCGGATTAAGTTGGGTGTGAGGAACACGGTAAGCCTTATGACCTCCCTATGGGAAACCAAACCGCAAGGTTTGGCGAAAGGTCAGAAGGTAAAGGAAGGCGGAGTAAGCGAATGCTCAAATGTAATGTTTGAGATAAGACTTCAAAATTTGGTTTACATCGAAAGATGGCTGACTTCCGCTTGGTCAACTCTGACGAATCTATCTGTTAAACCAACTAAAGGAGAAAGCAGATGACAGCTTCAGCTGGTGCTACTCCTGACCGACTCGACTGGCACACCATAGATTGGGAAGCTTGTCAAAAGGAGGTCCGTCGGCTACAGGTCAGAATCGTTAAGGCAGCAGAGAAAGGGAAACATGGAAGGGTTAAGGCCCTCCAGCGTCTGCTTACCCGTTCCTTCTCAGCAAAATGTCTTGCTGTGCGAAGGGTAACGGAAAACAGAGGCAAACGAACAGCAGGTGTGGATTCAATGACTTGGGACACACCAGGAACAAAAGCATCCGCCATCGGATCACTAAAACACAGAGGATACAAACCTAAACCCCTTAAAAGAGTCTACATACCCAAGAAGAATGATAAGGTGAGACCACTAGGAATCCCAACGATGAAGGATAGAGCAATGCAAGCACTACACTTGTTAGCTCTCGAACCTCTCTCTGAGACTTTTGCAGACCCTAATTCATACGGTTTTCGCCGCGGTCGTTCTACCCAAGATGCCATCGAGCAATGCTTCGCCTCACTAGCGAAGAAAAGAAGTGCAACATGGATTCTTGAAGGAGACATCAAATCATGCTTCGATAAAATTCAACACGAGTGGCTGGTGAACAATATTCCATTGGAAAACGGCATTGTCACCAAATGGTTGAAAACTGGATATATGGACAAAAACACCCTTTTCCCTACCTATGAAGGTACACCACAGGGAGGAATCATCTCTCCGACCTTAGCCAATATGGCTCTTGACGGACTAGAGAAAGTCATTCATTCTCATTTCAGATCTAACACTAAAAAGATCATGAAATACAAGGTCAACTTCATTAGGTACGCTGATGATTTTGTTGTAACGGCTAACGACCAAGAAACACTCAATAGACTGGTGATCCCGGTTATTGAGACTTTTCTGCGGGAAAGAGGTCTGCAATTGTCACCGGAAAAAACAAAGGTTACATCCATATATAACGGATTCGACTTTCTAGGGTTCAACCTTAGAAAGTACAACAGCAAGCTCCTAATCAAACCTTCTAAGGACTCCATAAAGAAAGTTTGCTGTAAATTAAGGGAAATCCTCAAAACTCACAAACAAGCCACCCCCTCCACAATCATCAGGTTATTAAATCCGATTATTCGAGGTTGGGCCAACTACTATCGTCATGTCGTAAGTGGAAAAGCCTTCAAATTTGTGAGCGCCCAAATCTTCAAGGTGATATGGAGATGGTGTAATCGACGTCACCCCAACAAAGGTGCCAAGTGGATCAAAAAAGAAATACTTTGAATCCGTTGGAACTAAGAACTGGGTTTTTGAAGAATACACCACAAACTCTAAGGGAAAAGTCGAGAAGCAGAGACTAATCGACATTCAAACGATCAATATCGTGAGACATGCCAAAGTTAGATCTGCTGCAAACCCCTTTCATCCGGCCTGGGAACAGTATTTTGAGGACAGACTTGCTAAAAAGCTTTTCATGTCTTCGAAAGGTCGAGCCAAATTCACCACACTCTGGAAAAAACAGAATGGTAAATGCGGCCACTGTAAGACCCCAATTACCGAAGAGACTGGATGGCATCGCCATCACATTATTCCTAAAGTATTGGGTGGAAGTGATAAAATCGACAATCTTGTTTTAGTTCATCCTACCTGCCATGTTCAAATCCACTCCTCCAGCTGCCGCGCCCATAAAGCGTTAGAGGGGGCTTGAGCTGTATGAATAGAAATGTTCACGTACAGTTCTTAGGGGAGGAAGGAACAGTAATGTTCTCTTTCTTACCCGACAATGAAACCTCTTATACAGCTGTAAAAGCCAATAGCCAATGGTTAAGCTATAATGACCTTCAAACTCTAACTAAAGGCGCAAATAAGGACTTGGGGCTAAACTCTGCCAGCGTTCAGATGGTTTGTAGGGAGTATGTGACCAGGCGTAAGCAGTTCAAGAAGAGAAAGCTTAGATGGAGAGGGAAGAATAGCAGAAGAAAACAAGCTTATTGTTATTGGTCAATTTGGAGCTAAAAAACTAGCTAAAACTAGGATGGCTAAATCAATAAATGACGCCGGTACTAGTATTTTTAGGACTATGCTCAAGTATAAAGCGAGTGCGCGTGGGCATACGTATATTGAGGTATCTGAATACCTATCAACTCAAATCTGTTCTAGTTGTGGAGAAGTTCCGGCTAGCGCTCCGAAAGGAGTGAAAGATCTTGGGGTAAGAGAGTGGGTTTGCAGTATTTGCAATGCGGTCCATGACCGTGATGTAAATGCTGCAATGAACATTCTCCGATTCGGGCGTGAATCGCTGGTGTCCTGAAGTGGCCCAGGAATCCCCCGCTATAATCTTTGATTTATTGGCGGGAGGACGTCAATTATGCGATGGACAGCGTTAACCTTAGTGATGCCGCTAGAGCTGAATTCAGAAAAGAGTTTTATAAAGATGGTAAATCTCAGTTCTTCACGACCACCATGAGGCAAAAAGCCAATGGTGAGTTGGATATCGCTGTATGGCCAAGCCCCTCAAATAGTAGGGAGATCAATTTTCCACCATTTGCCAATAGGAATGGCGGACATATCCAAATGGCAAAAATCATTCGAGCTTTTGATGTATCGTCCGGATACGAAGGAAGGTGGTTTGGAGGAGGAGTTGTCTTAGACCAAAATGGCAAGCTGCTTGGTATCAGATACAAGTCAGGATTGCAGGGAGTCTCTTCGGATAGTGATAATTTTCTTACGGGAGAAGCAAGAGAATTGTTTAAATCAGCAATGCTAACACTCTTTGGACAGCCTTAAACTTGTGAATCTGCCTTGAGAATCCATGGTAAGCACCAGGAAAATCCATGGGACCCCAAGGAAGATGGATGAACCAGCTACGAGCCAATCACCGAACATATTAGTATTTATGGTGATTGAGCCTTTATTTGCCTATTTCCGTACCTCTCGCCAACAACTACCTATTTTTGCTGGTTAAATCACCATACAAGGCTGCTCACCATTGAGGATGAGGCTTAGAATATTTAAGTATATATTTTCAGCGTGTTACAGAAACATTGCGTTAATTTCAGACCTTGATGTTTTGGCAAGCTGTCTATGATTTATAATTTAATTGAAGACATTTAGTATGTTAGATTATATGTTCTTCAGTTTTGGGGTAGTCGTATTTGGTCCCAACCAAAGTCATACGTTTTCCGTAGATGGGAATGGAAGCTGCTTTTATCCAGGTCTACGGTTGCGGTGACAATAGACAAGAAGAGAGACTATGGAAAATAGCAATCCTCCTAACGGATCTTTATTAACTCAGATCGCGGCAGGAAACCGAAATGCTTTCAACATGTTCTACAAGAAATATGTAACGAAGCTGAGGCAGTTTCTCCGGAAAAAAGGTCTAGGACATCAGGAAGTGGAAGACGACTTAATTCAGGAGATTTTCTTAAAGGTATGGAACAAGGCGAAGTATTTCGACGAAAACAAAGGCAAAGAGCAAAGCTGGCTACTAGCTCTGTCACAAAACTGTCTTTACGACTACTGGCGCCGCATCCAGAGTGCACCAGTTTTTACAGAGCAGGAGTCTGAAGAACTGGAAATCGCTGAAGGGCACGAAGAGGAGCAAAAACTCAAGCATGACTGGCTCACGATTCAAGCCGCCCTGAAGCACCTTAGTGAAGTGGATTTGAACCTCTTCAAGATGGTGTACATAGAAGGAAGAACTATGGAGCAGTGCTCGCAAGTCCTAGGGATTCCAAATGGTACCATTAAGTGGAGGGTAAGCAACATAAAGAAGAAAATTCGCCAATATGCGCAGTAACTTGTGAGAGTGATTATGATTAATGACGCCGAAAATTGCCGTTCCCATCCAGATGATGCAATGCTGGAGCGTGTTAGCCTTGGGAAAGCTGATATAACCGAGACTTTGATCGTCGAGGCTCATATTCACTACTGCATGAGGTGTTATAAACGGTACTTCCAGCTTCAGCAGAACCTCCAGAACGAATTCCAGAGCCTAGGATCTGCAGAAACAGTAAGCCCTCTGTTGATTGATGACGACCCAATTTTGGGAGCGTTAAATGACAAACTCGACATCGAGGTGAGTAAGAGCGTACCAAGCTCTACTGACCCATTGCAACAAATCCTGCCTCCAACAGTTGTGGATTCTTTAGAAACGCTGGCAGGATTGAGGTGGAACTCTTTTTGGCCTTCCAAAGGAAAGGTTTCGCTTTTAGCAGAGGATAGAGTGGGACGATACCAGCTGTTTCTGGGAATCATTGACCCAGGTGCAACCCTCCCAGGTCACAAGCATAGCTTAAATGAGCAAACCTTGGTTCTGAAAGGGCGGTACATAGCTGGGGGTCAAACCTTTGAAGCAGGCGAGTGGTCCGAAACAAGACCCGGAGATGAGCACTCACCAAGTGCCGGTCTAGATGAGCATTGCTACTGCTTGATAAGAGCTCACAAACAGGGCTTCGAATTCACCGGACCATCCCGCTGGAGAAACGTCCTCGTCAACATGTTCACTTACCCCTGTGGGGCTCCCCCTCCTTCAATTGTAGAAATCATCAAAAGCCAGTGTTAAGATTATCCGAAGCTTTCGTTAAGGTTTAGGATTTTCTTAAAATCAATATATATAATGGCATTTGTTTTTATTGTTTTCTTATACATTGACTTGGATTTATATAGTCGCTGTAGCGAAATGTAATCGCCAATCCCCCAAATATTCGCTTTAGCACGTTTTGGCTGGATTTTTTCTGCAGATTCATGTGAAATCTTTGCATTAAAAACATGATCCACTTCATTTTTTGGATTTTTATAAGATTTGCTGTCCTTGTACTACGCTAATGCAAGCTTAAAGTCATTATATTCCTTCTTAAAAGAAAGAGTTTCTGCCTTGACAGAATTGACGGACTTGGCAAAATTTGTTTCTTTTGCTTTCGTTTGCTCTTTTTTTTGAGAATCGTCGTATGCTGACTCCCCGCTACGATCATTGATTTTGCATGAGCAAAAAGAAAATATTATCGTTAAAAACAGATATCTGGCAGCATTTTTCATAAAAAGACCTCTGTAAAAGCATAAGCATCGAAGGATCCATGGGACATCGGAAGATTTTTAAGAATTTTTATGTTTTCTTAGATTTATAGTATCTGCTTTAATCAAACATCTAATATGATTATGAATTGTGATTCAGTAATAATTTTTTGAACACTTAGAATATTAAAATTTTTGTTATCGTTATCAGTTTTTACAAGCTTTCCGAATTAAAATCTGCTCTGATGCAAAATTGTAACCTATTGTAATCATAAATGATTATGAAACAGTCAAAATCAATGAATACATGGAGTTACAGAATTTAATTTTCAACTTTGCACCAGAGCACAAACAATGGCTACAAGCCTCCGGCCCTCATAAGAAACCTTGGAATCAATGGGTTTAAGTACTTACGGTTTGGCTTGGAAACAAAATAGTATTTTTCCTGGAACTTAGCTAAGTCATCCTCTACCTGTTGCCTCTCACCCTTGAACGTACATGCAACGGCCTTGATACCGGCAAGGAAGGCCATTCTCATGACATTTTGTCCTTTACCAGCAAGCCGTTTCTCATCCAAGGTGTCAAACACTGGGTCGAAGCTGCATGAGATTAAGCTTGGTAACTCAGGAGAGCCATTTTTTAATGAGCTATCCATGTTAGTTTTGACTTTTTGCAAAGAACTACGATTGGCATCAACAAAAGGGAAGGCAATAACAGCAAAAACCTCTTTTGTCTCGGGCTTGGGTGGGGTGATCATTTCTTCAAATAACTTGGCCTCTTGCTCTGAATTATAGAATCCAAGAGGGGTTTGCTGATAGTAAAACGCTCTTTTAGCCTGGTAACCATATAGATCAGAGTAGGCAACCTCAACATTACCCTCTCCGGGTCTTGCGGCAATTTCTACGAAGTACAGTTGGCCATCTTCTGTAGATTTGATTCCTTCCAGATGATAGGTTCCTGAGTGCATCCCCAGGGACTTTAGAACTCGCTGGGTAAAGTCTAAACTCTTTTCAAAGCTGATCTCATGCTCATCTATCGTGGTTGTGATCCGAGGCTTACCACTTTGGTAGTGTTCGAGAGGCGATGTGCGGTGAAATGCTCTTACATGGTTGGTAATTTTGTCATTGCTAATCGTTCCATTAAAACGAAATGAAGTTCCCACTACAAATCTCTCGATTAGGTAGTTATCGGGATCTTTTATTTTCTTCATTGCTGCTTTTACATCATCGTGGGTTTTAACGACGGTAATTCCTACAGCACCAGCAGAACGTTTCTTTTTTATAATTGCTGCATTTTCTGGGAAATTGATGGATTCTAAAAACTTATCAAGCTCTTCTTTGGTGCTATTGAAATCGATAAATTCCGAAGTCTTAACTTTATGCTCGCTGTTTGTCAACAGAGTCTTCATAACAAACTTATCGTAGAAAGCCTCCCTATGGTCGATGCTCCACTTTTCTTTGTTCACCCCCATGCCAAGGTATTCTCTGATATGCTGTGCCGTTAGGGTTGCGCGATCAGCATTCACAGAGAAAACTAAGTCAATGTGTTTGCGCTTTCGATTGATTTTAGTCACAATATCATTAACATATTGGTCACCAGCCATTTTATATCCAATAAAATGGGCCTTGAATTTGACTAGCTTCCCTCCTGGTTTGACCGCTTCTTCAAAATTTTCAATACAGACTTTTGGGGAAAATAAGTATTCTAGTGCTGGATGCCCTGAAGTTATGAGATCTACCCGAACCTCTTTACCTTTTAACAAATCAAAATCGTTTGGTAAGAAGCATCCGTCGACGGATATAACATTGATAGGGTTTGCGAATGCTGAAACAGCAAATGTAGACAATGCTGCCATAATAAATTTTTTAACCACTTTGACCTCCTGAAAAAGTCATCAACTTTTTAATCGCGAGTCATAATTAGATGATTCCACCAGTTTTAACAAGTTGTGAAATAATATGGCGTAAAATGTTTTTGCAGTGACGTTTCCATGTTTTTCGTTGGATAAGTTTTAAGAATATGCCAATAAGCAAATATTTCTATTATGTCTTGTCCAGCTAAAAAATTTTCGCCAAATGCTGCTGCTGCTCTAAAACTACTAGGTTGGAATTTGGGTCTTATCTTGCTGAATTAACACAATAATTTTATTGTCTGTTGTAAAATATCGTCGTTCCAGTGGGTGAGTTTTTTAAATGAAATTATGCTTAACCGATCAGACTTTTGACAGCCTAAATTTTGCATGAGTCTAAGATGGATGAAAAGTACAAAAACTTCTTCAGTCAATCACTTGAAATGCTATGCATTGCTGACAAGGATGGTAAGTTTGTTGAGTTAAACCCCAGGTGGATTGAGGTTCTTGGTTAGGTAACTCCAAATAAATGTCCTACCCATTGATGGTTAATTTTAGTACAGTTCTGGCCTGTGATTGCGCACTCT
>JABSRF010000380.1 GCA_013215275.1 Oligoflexales bacterium
AAAAATCCAGCCAAAACGTGCTAAAGCGAATATTTGGGGGATTGGCGATTACATTTCGCTACAGCGACTAATTAAGGAAGCATCAGTTTCGAAAAAGCCAACAGTCATCAATGGGATCATTGAAGGTGGTGAGCATGTGCTAGCAGAGCCCTTCAGACGGGATGCCTTGCAGCAGCCGAAACGCTACCTAGATAAGTATAGCCACCTGGTGAATAAGGTCTAAGAATAGACAGGATAAGGAGGTCTGGAACTAGAAATTTGCTTGTTCGCAGACCTTACCCTGAATCCCAAGAAGTGAGAGAGGGGGGACCATTTCTTGGGTAGCTTGGATCGAATTGCACGATCACATGTTCATGAGTGGCTGTGGTGTTTATCGGAGATTAGCCTGGTCGATTGAGGGAAATTACCCAAACACCTTTTCCACAAGTGAAAAACCTACCGGGCTTTAATCACTACTTAAAAATAAACATAGGGAGGGCTGTATAGCTTGTTTGGCTAAGGTATCTATTGCTTATTTTTTTGTCCTAATTGTTCGATGGTCTGCCTTACAAATTCTTGATTCTGTTTCCAAGCAAGCTCAGCAAATATTCCTCTGATGTCTCGCTTCCAAAAAATCAACCGTCTTTTGTAGGAGTATCCAGAAACGATCCCGATGATTTTTTCGTTGTGAAGCATAGGGCCTCCCGAATCACCTGGAAGGACTCCTGTATCTCCTTTTTCCGGGTCTACCCGCCAAAAATCGATCACTTGTTCTATCTCGATGAAGTCTTTATGGTAGACCTCTTCAACGATTTCATTGGTGCCGGTGCGTTTCCTGAGGTCAGTTTGCTTCTTTCTCGCGTGCTTACCGAAACCTACCAACTCAATCACCTCCCCATAAGGAATACGTTCAAAGTTGAAGTCTCGATAAGTTTCCGAAGTGTTATCAGGAAATACCACAAAACCAACATCTAATAGAAAAGCGTTAAAACTAGCCGTGCCATAGAGCTTTGCCATAAGCTCATACTCGGGGTTTATTTTGAAGCCTACAGACCAAGCTTTGACGTTGAAGCTTGTGATTGATCCGTCGACGACTTTGGGCTCTAATATCGCAAAGCTGTTTTTTGCTTGCTTTGGATCTTGTATGCAGTGGCCTGCTGTGATCATAAGATTCGCTTTAACAAAAGTACCAGTGCAGAATGACTTTGACCGTGCATTGTAGAGGATATGGACACTTGGAAATTCCTGGTATGAGATGACGTCTCCGTCTATGAGTTGAAAGGAAGGGCTTTCTGCCATGTTTGAGCAGTTTAACGTTCCCTCCTTAAGATCGCAGGATTCTTTGTTTATAGGCTTGATTGTTTTGTGCTTACAAGAAAAAGCAGCACCAATTCCAATGCTGAGACATATCATCCTTAGCATGGTTTTCTGCATAAATTGACCCACCTTTATATCTGCAAATGTCAGTATGATTCACCACCTTGGGGGCTCAATTAGCCTTCGTTTAAGAATTACGGTGGGTTTTATCAGCTATTTTAGCATAAATATTTTCAGTTCTTTCATAAGAAGCTTTTGACAACGGAGATTTTAAAATTTTGAAGTTGCCAAAGACAGCTCATAGGTCTATTCATTTTTAGAAGCGAGCCGGCTAGATGTAGAGCTGGAATCTGCTTGTACTGACTGGACACAGATTGGGGGCATTTGTATTGATTCGCAGCTACGCTAGTCTTCTTATTTTTAGTTTTATCAGCTACCTGGGAGTGGCTTTACCCTTCCCTGTCTTAGCTCCCATGCTTTTATCGGAAGAAACGTGGAGCCTTTTTAACTTTTTTGGTCTGTCAGGTGAGCTAATGCTCGGACTGACCCTTGCTATCTATCCTTTAGGAAAATTTGTAGGAGCTCCTTGGCTTGGCAGTTGGTCAGATCAAATTGGACGACGGAAGGTACTACTACTTAGCGCGACTCTTACTGCCGCGGGCCATTTTATTTGTTTTCAATCCATCATATTGCATAATTTTTCCCTCTTAATTGCCTCTCGTTTCTTTACTGGCCTTTGGGAGGGAAACATTGGAATCGCGCGCGCTGCAGCAACAGACTTGGTGACTGAAAAAGATAAGCCAATCGTTTTCGGTTATTTGAATGCAGCAATCACAAGCTCTTATATTGCCGGGCCTTTGGTGGGAGGTTATTTTGCTGATCATTCCTTTAGCCAGTATTTTGGCTCCCATTTACCTTTTTTGATCGCTGCGAGTTTTTCTTTGGTGTGCTTTTTGATTGTTTTTACCTTCCTACCAGAGACCTTGCAAACTCACAATAACCCCGTTGAAAAGATCGGTCGGTTTTCATTCTTAAATTTGGAAAACAAAGCTTTGTTGCCTTTTCTGTTTATTTGCTTCTTATTCACCTTAAGTTTCGATAGTTTTTTTCAATTTTTTCCTCTGTATATGGTAAAGGCATTTCAATTTAAGGAGTTTGATATTGGTTTAGCAAGTAGCATACTAACGGTCGCAATGGTATTAACACAGGCTTTTTTTATTAGGGGTTTAAAAAGCCAGGAATTTGAAAAAATAGTCTGCCTATCAGGGCTTAGCCTTGGAGGTATGCTAATCATTATGCTTCTTTTTAAAGAGTTATCGGGAGTATTCTTCTGCCTTATTGTGATCGGTTTTTTTATTGGTATCTTGGAAACTTTTTTACCAACTATGTTTTCGAATCGATGCAGCTCTCAAGAACAAGGGAAGGCAATGGGGCAGCTCATGTCTTTGAGGTACCTGGGTGATTTTATCATTTGCCTTGGGGGAGGCAGTCTTGCAAGTTATGGGGCAAGTTTCCCGATCTATATGTCTGCAAGTATTGTGATCTTGGCAGTTGCTGCTTTTAGCTTCAGTTTCTTGAGGATCGGTCAGAAAACCTAACTTAGGCACGCTGCCAACCAAGCAAGCAGTATCATTCTCGCCTTCACTTTCTCAAAAGTGCTTAGATCCCGTCTTTTTACCCAAACCTAACAATATCCTTGAACCTAAGTTTACGGTATACTAAAGCCAAGGAATAGTGGCTCTGCCATTAGAGAATCTAGAAATAACGATAGGTCCGCAAAAATAAGTTGTAGAAGCCATGCAAGATCCCAAAAAGCAAGATGCCAACAAGAGAATCTCCATAAAAGATACCTTGGAGAAGTCACGGATTATGCCTCAAGCCATCAAAGATAAGTCTAATTCTAACCGTATTATCATAATTGTTGTTCTTGTTTTGTTGCCCGTTTTAATTGGTCTACTTTCATATTTAGCATAGATTGTTATCTTTACTATCGAAAGGCCTTGCATTTTTCTGAGTACTTAAAACAATCTTGGCGAATAAACAACCCAGACTTGAAGGTATAGCATGATATAGTGGACCCCGTTTTTAGGACCATTTGATAAGTAAAACTCATAAATGTAACATGCTGAATTTACATAAGGAGAA
>JABSRF010000381.1 GCA_013215275.1 Oligoflexales bacterium
TCTCCTTATGTAAATTCAGCATGTTACATTTAGGAGTTTTACTTATCAAATGGTCCTAAAAACAGGGTCCACTATAGAACAGTTGACTCGGGATGAGCTACAAGGGGTCATAGCACACGAATTTAGCCATATTTTTCATGGTGATATGAAGATTAACGCAAAGTTAATTGGAGTGTTATTCGGTATCCTATTTATTTATGAAATTGGATCAAGGTCACTGCGCAGCACTCGTTACAGAAGCAGAAGCTCGAGTAAAAATGGTGGAGGTTTAGTTATCATCATGCTGGCATTTATAATCGTTGGGCTTATAGGCTATTTCTTTGGATCTTTAATCAAAGCTGCCATATCTAGGCAGAGGGAGTTTCTTGCTGATGCTGCCGCTGTGCAGTATACCCGTAATCCTGCAGGTATATCTATGGCATTGGCCAAGATTGGGCACTTCGGCTCAGCCATTGAGGAGACTAAAGCGGGGGAGGTAAGCCATATGTTTTTTGCCAATGGTATCAGCTCTTTTATGGGTCTTTTTGCGACCCACCCTCCCTTAAGTGCACGCATCAATAAAATAGGACACCTGAGAGTGCCAAAGAAAGCAAGGAAGAGGTACTTTTCAGACTTATTTAACCAATCGCAAACTAAGAATTTTGCAGAGGCGACTCATAACGAAGTGGCTAACGAAGTTACCTCAACTCGCTCTCATCAGGCCCCTAAATCAGATCAGGGAATGATGCCTCAATCTACAAATGATGATCTTATGGACCATATTGGTTCTCTTTCTGAATCGGGAATTAATAAGGCTAAAGCGTTTATTTCTAGCCTTCCACAAGAGCTCATGGATGCAATTCATGATCCTCAGGGTATGTCATCACTCTTAAGCGCTATAGCTATTTCAATCAATGAAAGACATTATCACCAGCAGCTGGATTTTATTAAAAAGTCACAGCCTTCGGAATATGCTGACAGGGTTTTGAAATTTCATTCAAGCTTTAAAGAATTTGGTAAAGCTGCACTCATACCTGTGATAGAATTGGCTTGTCCAGCTTTACGCAGACTAGGCAATGATCAGAAAAGAAATACCGTTTCATACTTTATAAAGGTATTAGAAAGTAAGCAAAATATGGAATTGCTTGACTACCTTTTAATCAAGATATTAGAAACGAGTCTGGATCAAGACTATTTGCCTAGGACAGGCAAAAGAGCCACAAATTTTAATTTTAGGAAGGCAATGGCTTGTGTAATATCCGCCCTTGCCAAGCACGGAAGTCGGGATGAAGGCGTATATTTAAAAAGCTATCTAGCTGGGGTTAAAAGTTTGAAATTAGGAAATGAGTACTACCAACAAGCATACCCCTGGGATCTGTATAGTTTTGACACATCCATACGGATTTTAAACCAACTTGCTCCCAAGCATAAAAAAGTATTTATCGATGCTTGTGCAAAGGTAGCAAGCGTGGATGGGCAAATAGTTGAAAATGAATTAATCGTTCTTAGAGGAATTTGTGACTGCTTAGGATGTCCATCCCCATTTTTTTAATCAGCCCTTGGTTGAGGTGGTGAGTTCCTTACTCTTCCCAACCCTGCTTCCAATCGGCTTCTACAAAGATACTTTTTTTAATCCAAAACCTATGGGAGCGGTCCAAAACAGCCATCATTTCTAGCTCAAGCTCTCCTTCCAAGGAGTACCTCCTCCCAGCAATTCTGTAGTGCTTAAAAGCCCTCGTTTTTAAGGTTTGAGTCCACTTGGAACCGATATCATATTCTTTCGACATGCCTTGAAACCTCTCACTGCTTAAGTGGATTAGGTATTTATCAGACATTCATTTCGAAGGAAATCTTAATCTCAAGGATTTTGCGCTGAATTTAGAAGGCTATCTTCACTTTATATGGCTTTATTTGGCGCTGGCAAGAGCTCACAACTTTAGACTAGCCTCAAATTGCCGCATCCGCTTGGTGAAAACATCGATGCTTTTCAATAGTTTTACCTTGGGGCTATCTTCAGTTTCTGCCAAGTTAAGGCTAGAGCCAGAAAAAAGAAGCGTCCCGCCCAACGCAGCAAGAATGAGGCCTGGTCCAAGGCTAAACTTCCTTATCTGGAGCAAAGCATCATCTCCAATGGCCTGTCTACCAGGAAAGCCAGCAGACTTAACCCCCCCACTAGGAGCGGCTGCATTCCCAGCAGCTTTAGTAAGCCCCGTAGAGATTGCATCCGCTGCCTTTCGGCTCCAGGTAGGGTTTGATGCCACTGCAACTAGAGTCGCTCCAGTCGCAGCTCCCAAGCCACCAGCAGCGTACAAAAGGACCTGAGAGGTATTGATGATTGCATCACTTGGCTTTTCCTGACTCACTAGTAAGGAACCCATGACAACAAAGGCAATTGGAATTCCTGCCAAAGCTAGGTTTGCAATCCGGGCTCGATTCACCCAGTAATCAAGCTCAGGAGTGCCAAGCTGCTTTCCAACTTTCTCTACATCCTCCACCTGCTTTTGGACATCATCAGGGAGTTTAGCAGCGTTGTCAGGCTGTTTCATGCGTCTATAGCCGATTTCAAGTGCCGTTCCTCCTGCCAAATGCACCATGGTGCCCAGGGTACCGAGGGATATCATCAAAATTCCCGATTTTTTAATGGCGCGAGCCTGCTCATCGCCTCCGTCTTCATCAAAGCTCGTTCGCTCCTCTATGTCACCCGAACGCTCATCAGCATGGGAAAATTCGCCTTTTTCAGCCAGGAACTCTGTGGACTCTTTATCAAGCTGGTCTACAGCATCGACCATACTATTGAAGTCTTTCTCCGACTCAGACTGCGGCTGTATGTAGTCCTCAGATTCCTTATACTTATCAATCGACTTCTGGAGATCTTCTAGTGATCGGTTAAGCAGCTCATCTTTTTCTGATAAACGATCACCGGGTGTGTTGAGGTTAACTGGGCGCAAAGCCTTTCTTTCAACGTTGGTTTTGCATGCAGTGCTTGCCCCTAAAGCCATGATCAAAAACATCATAATAATCTTCAATTTTTATGCCCTCTTATCTATTTACGCTGCTTACCGAGCCACTGTTTCGCAGGTATGTTTTTCGTCGGCAGTGTATATTACGCCTAACATCGGAACTATTTTTTGTAAATTTTAACAAATCTTATACCTAAAATACCAAAATGCTTAAGGTATTGACAGCTAGCTGAGATATAGCCAGGTTTTATCCAAATTTTCTTCATAATTTAGGGGTATTAAAGATGGCATGCTGATTGCTTATTTTTAATCAATAGGCATATTTTTTGCTTGAATTAAAATAGTTAGAGGAGTCATCATGAAATTAATACTACTGACCGTTTTCCTTGCTGGATTCGTCATTGGCGGAGTTTTTTACCAAGGCTTATAGTGGACCCCGTTTTTAGGACCATTTGATAAGTAAAACTCCTAAATGTAACATGCTGAATTTACATAAGGA
>JABSRF010000382.1 GCA_013215275.1 Oligoflexales bacterium
AAAGTAAGTAAAGAGCTATATGAAGTCAAAAGCCTTTAAATAAAGGTATTTTATATTTCGCTACAGCGACTATTTAGCTCGGCATTGGTCATAAACTCCAACAAAGTGATTTCACCCTTAACTGCTTGGTAAAAATGAAACTTATCGGATGCTGTTTTCTCGATCACGAAACTATGCTTGTCTAGATGAGTTTCCATTGTCTTCAAATCATGCAATGCTTCATCATACTCATCACTAATGACAATTTGCTCATCAACCTTTACTTTTAAGGCATAAGGACCACTTGATTCAATCCACTTAGACAGATCAGAGAATTGACAGCTCTCTTGTTCCACATCGAGGGTATGATGAGCTTTGATGAGCTTGTAAACAAAGTCTGATTCTGAGCTAGAGATTTGGAGAAGCTGGGCAATATCTTGTGGGATAAAGGGATAAACAGATTCTGAAGTGAAAGCTAAATCCGCTGAAGGATTTCCCAAGAAGCCTAAATTAGGCTGGGAATACTGTGCATTGCTTAACACGGCATTCCAAGCAGATCCGGTGATTGGTTTTCTAGATGCATGCATTAACCTTATCTGACTTGATAGCGATGAGGTTCTACTGATTCTTTTTAGGCTTAAGGCTGAAACAGTGGGAATCAAGGAGTACACTCTTCTCATAAGTAAGGATGGATTAGCAAGGCATTCACTGCTTGCAAAAATCAGTATGAAGAAAACAAATAGGGATTTCATGAGAACTCCTGATTAGCTTGAAGTTTCGTTGGTCGAAATTTATCCATTTAGTCTATAAAGGTCAAATCAAAACACTGACGATGGTTTAACTGGCTAAAAAACTGAAAATCTTTTTGCCAAATTTTTGTTTCAGTCAATTTAAGGGGTGGTTTAATTCAGCTATTGCCTGGGGCCTTCGATCCTGTCTCTTGCTTCTGCCATAGTATCTCGATAATCCTTGGCATACTGCCTTAAGGTTCCACCGATTTCAGGGTCTTCAATGATCTGCGCACCACCTCCTTTAGGGCTCACTGCAAATACTGTGTCGTAGGCGACCACTTGTCCTGCTTTCCCTTCTGAAAACCCTACATGTGCTGGGGTGTTATCTCCAAACTGAACCTGACTTCCTGGAGAAGCTTGCCTTAAGGAGCCCAGCACACTATCAGAAGGAGCGTTCATATCACCAACAATGATACTCTCAAATTCCTTTCCCCTGTATTCAGCCTTAGACCATCTGGAGCTTAGGGTTTTTTGATGAGCAGCAAGGTCTTCGATCCGACCAAAATCTGCATGGGTATTGGTGAATGAAAACACTTGACCAGAGCTCTTATCCTTCAATAAGACAGAGGTAATATGCTTATTAGCCGCTTCACCTCAACCATAGGTGCTGGTCACCGGTTGATCGAGGATCTCATATTTGTTTTTATCAATGAACATGACTCCGTGATCTTGGAGTTCTGGGTGGATTTCTCTAGTGACAACATCGCGAGTTTCTCTTGCTGAACGGGTACTGATTACCTCGAAATTGTGTCGCTTCCCAATCTCTTCCAAAGTCTTGATTTGAGCTTGAGTCACCTCTTGCAAACCAAGAAGGTCCATTTTCCCATCGGCTATTTGCTGATCGATAAACTTCATCTGAGCATCATTTCGGATCATCGGTAGGTCGAATGGCTTATCGAAGTCTAAGACGAATCCTCTTTGCCCTTCAACTCGTTTGAGATAACGAGCAGCTAACTGCGCTCCTAGACCTTGTGACGTTTGGAGCCTATTATCATCAAATCCCTTTTTTAGTAAATTCATGGACGTTGCTTTAATCGTTGCACCGCTGCTGTAACTCACGATAGATGAGGCAGGAAGGTGATCCGAAGGCCAAGGCCACCGTTGTTGCAATTCCCATAGGTCTGCAGGCTTTAGCTTAGGGTTGTCCAGAAAATCACCGAGTTTAGAAAAATTGAAGTCAAATAGTTCTCCCACTTTTGGATTTTCTGCAACGAGGTCTCTAAGCCGACCATTAAAATCCAAGACCCCGATTTCTGCACGATAACGCCACAGGTCGAAGGCTTCATCCAGATTCGCCCCATCCGGAATTGTTTTTTTGTATTCGGTCATGCGTAGCACGAATCTTTTGGTGGCAGCCTCACTAGTTTCACCAGGAACTCTTAAGCCTTGTTGTTTTGCCTCAGCAAGGCGCTGATAGAAACCTGGCGTGGTAAAAGTAGCAGGAATACGCTTTACGGGGACACGATTGCCAGCCCTTACCGCAGCACCAAATACTTTTGCTGGATTTGTTAGCCCAAGAGAGGGTGTACTTCCCCTCCTAAGGGCTAAATAAACATGCCCATCCTCTCTGACAAAAGGCTTAAAGGCTGCTGGAAGATTATCATCTGCGGGTGCTAAAACAATTGCATCAACGTAATCGTCTTCCGAAGCTGAGGAGCCCGCAGGAGCAAGCTTCAATTGATTAAGCAGCCCCGACTCTCCAAGCAAGAGGTCTAACTGCTCCTCTTCTGAACCCCCTTCGTTCGATTTATTTGCCTCCGAGCTTAGCTCGGGCCCATCTTTAGGGTAAGGACGCTCTGTCTTGCTTTTACAAGCAATGCTAAATGGTTGAGTTAAAAAAAGAATCATGACAATCAAGCAATTGCCGGAAAGAAATCTCACCATAGTGCTCATCTCGCTAAGCTGACTAAATCAATAAATACAGAGTAATCCTGATTTACCGTTCGGAAATCCCTCAAAAATTGTTATCTTTTTTAATGGATCGGGCGCAAACCATGGACACTTTTATTGAATTCCTCGCTCTTTTTAAATTAAGGAGCAGTGGTCAATGCTAGCTAAGCTTAGCCAAATTCATTTCAGAGTCATTAATGCAGCATAGTGGTTTGGCATAATCACAACATAATTTTTCCGTGATGGTAAAAATAGAACGATGAGCAATAAGAATCAAAAACTAAAAAACATGCTCAAGGACAATGCCTCTCTGGCATTGATATTTGCAGCGATTGTCAGCTTTTTCCTGGTGATTTTCAAGGGAGTTGCATTTACCCTTACAGGCTCGATGCTGGTCTTAACAAGCCTCCTTGACTCAATTGCTGACTCGATCAATTCCCTTATCAATTACTATATTTACAAAATTTCACGAGAAAAAGCAGACAAAGAGCACCCCTTCGGCCATGGAGGTTTTGAGGTTGTCGGAAGCTTAATCCAGGGTATGATTCTCATTTTCTTCGGTCTCAACCTTCTCTTGGAATCTTATCGCAGTATAGGAAACCCTCAAATTGATGAGGCCTCTGTCCATTCGTTACCTATTGCAGGAGTCATGTTACTCGGTTCAGCAGCGGTAGGAGTGCTTATCATATTGTTTCAAGACTATACCCTAATCAAGCGATCTTTTAAATGGTAAAATTGAGGTTTTTTGGCAAATGGGTTTTGATAGCCTTTTGAG
>JABSRF010000383.1 GCA_013215275.1 Oligoflexales bacterium
GAAACTTCACATGAAGTTGAGCAATATTTAGACAGGAATATGCAATTGGCGATATAATTCTGTCGAACTCAGGTTATCAGCAATCTGTCGACCATTGAAGCCTTCGCAATCTATCGCTGCAATCTCATAGATCTCTTGCTCGCTTAAATCAACTAGGCCTTGCTTTATTTTTCCTAGGTGATAACTCAAGATTTTAATCCTCAGCTCTTTGTCAGGGTTGGGGATTTCTGAAACGACAAAAAATCTTGATTTCACATTTTCGGGTATTTTTTCCAGATAGTTTGTTGCGCCAATAAGGACCACTTTTTTTAGAAAGTCGTTACGTTTATCGTCATGTTCGTTTTCACCGAAATAGTTCAAAAATACGGAAACGAGCTTGTAGTGATAAGCTTCGTAGGTGCTTTCTTCACCTCCTCTGCTACTCAGTAAGTTGTCGATCTCATCAATAAAAAGAACAACCTTAGTGTCGTTTACTGTGGCAAAGTCATAAAGATCTTTGAAGATCTGTGCGAGATACCGCTCTGAATCTCCGAGATACTTGGTTTCCACTTCATTGGCTTCCAATTTGAAAAAGGGAAGTCCACTTTCAGCTGCAATTGCGTAAGCGAGCGTCGTTTTTCCCGTTCCAGTTGGGCCATGGAAAAGAACCGTCTGTTTAAAGGACGGGTCATAGTTAAAAATTCTATCATCTTGACTATTTAGAAACTTGCGAAATTCCTCAATTTCCTCAGCGACTTGACCGGCATAAGCCTCTTCAAATTTTTTCTTTTTAACCCCACCATAACTCAGAAACCTGGAGCTTTGGTAGCTGGAAAAATCATCGTCAACATCTTCTTGTTCTGTGCTAGCCCCAATTAGCTTGAGGGCCTCCTCTGCTCCTGCGAATTTTTGCATCTCATGCTCTGGCATGCAGTTCATGATCTGTTGTGCAAGCCCATGCTTTATATGCTCACTTTTAAGCAGCATAAATAGTAGCTCATAATTATACTTTTCAATTGCGTATCGTAGAGGAGATCCTTCATAGTCGTATTCGTCGTAAAGGCCCACCCTCATGGTGGCAATTTGATTTGGTTTTGCTCCTTTTGCAATCAGAGTCTGCAAAATTTTACGATTCTCTAAGCCCAAAGATAAAGATAAGGGAGTCTGATTCTTTTCATTAATAGCATTGATATCCGCCCCTTGCTTTAGAAGCGCAATGATGAAGTTTAAGTCTCCATCGCTGACAGCACGATGCAATCGCGTACCAAATTCTTGGTCGTCTATGTCAATCTCATAGCCATTTTTGATCAGTTTCTTGACAATGTCTGCCCTTGTGGAGTCATCTTCATCTAAGGTGTATGTGTAGGGACTGTGCTCTAACTGAGTATCTGAAGCCAGTAATTCCTCAACCCGTTTTTCCTCCTCAAAGATGATGAGAATGTTGAGTAGTTTTAATTGCATTCCGTGGTATAGGTAATCTTTTTCTGGTTCTTTGCTAGCTCTGTTTATCAAGTCTTGGGCTAAATAATGCCGTTCATATCTCTCCAACTCACCGCGTTCCAAAATATATACAAGCAAACAATTATTGTCAGAGATAAGATCGTAGCCATTTTTATTTCTAAGCATTATCATTGCAAGCCCAGTCATACCGTTACTGAGTGCAAGTTTGATTTCATCTGCTGTAGCCTGGTAATCAGAGCCTTCTGCATCAAGCAATTTCATTGCAGCATCTTGATGATCGTTATCGATTAAGTAGGCCAAGACGCTCTGGTTTTCAAAGAGGCCTTCTCCTGCAGAATTTCTTAGTTTTTCTAATTGTTCTTCCCAGTTTTCCTTGTCTTGTTCAATATCTTCGATCATTTCATGGGTTTTCGAGAAGCCAAATAGATTAGTTGGCATTGTGAAAGCCAAGCAAATCATCAGGGGCTTCAGGATCTGTACCGGCATTACCTTCATACGATTATCCTTATAAAATGGTTCAAGACACAGGATTGTGTCGCATTGAAATGAGGGGTTGAGGTGATTCGGTTCATGTCAAGTAGGGATGATCCTTAAGAATAATTGGTGTGCATATGGCTTGCTATTTCCAAACAGCAAGCCATATGCTATATACCCGAACGCTCGTCAAGCTAAACTAATTTATGCAATAATTAAAATTAAATAAATCTATATTGCATATAACTATAAATTATTTAAACAAACCAAAAAAATAAAATTAACCATAATTAATTATTGTTAAATTATAAAATAATTACGGAGTTTTAGTTGTACATGTAACTAATTTTATCGAAAGAGTTGCTACGCTTATGAGGGGATGATCCTTTAAGAAACTCGAAGTGCTTTCTTCGAACCATACCGTCTCCCTGCTCTCGTTTCTTTTCAAAGTATGCTTTTCTTGCTGCTTTTTTGACTGCATCAGAGATCTGCCTTGCATTCAATCCTGCGCATTCTGTGCGAGCGATGTCTTCTAGCTCTCCCTCATCTATTGCCACATATTTTTGGTTAATCTGCCCGATCTGAAAAGCCAAAATACTTGTTCGAAGCCTGTCGTCAGGCTTAGGGATCTCCGATACGATAAAAAATCTCGATTTTACATTTGCTGGAATTTTTTCGGGATAGTTTGTTGCACCAATCAGAACAATCTTTTTAAGGAAGTCTTTTCGTAATTCATCATGGTCATTATCACCAAAATAATTAAGGAAAACAGAAACAAGCTTGTAATGATAGGCCTCAGTACTCCCTCCTTCTCGACCCCTACTTGATAGCAAATTATCTATTTCGTCTATGAATAGAACGACTTTGCTTTCTTTTTTGCAGGCATAATCATAGATATCCTTAAATACTTGGGCAAGGTGTCGTTCAGATTCACCGATGTACTTATCCTCAATTTCATTGGCTTCTAACTTAAAGAACGGTAAGCCACTTTCAGCTGCGATAGCATAAGCAAGGGTGGTCTTTCCTGTCCCAGTGGGTCCATGAAAAAGGACGGTTTGCTTAAAAGATGGGTCATACTCAAAAATCAGGTCATCATCGCTGTTTAAAAACAGGCGAAACTCCTCGATTTCTTCTGCGACCTCACCGGCATAAATCTCCTCGAACTTTTTTTGTTTCACTGCACCATAACCCAAGTATCTGGAGCTCTTGTATTGAGAGAAGTCATCATCTTCAGCTTTTTCAGTTGTTCCGAGTACTTCCATGGCTTCTTCAGCAGACTCAAACCTACGGATATCGTGCTCGCTCATGCAATTCATGATTCGTTGTGATTGATGCCGATCGATGTGCTTGCTTTTTAAGATGATATACATTGCCTGATAGTCAAATTTTTCTATGGAGTAGTTCAAAGGGGTGCTTAGGTAACTCCAAATAAATATTCTACCCACTATTCATGTGTGATCAGAACGCTATATTTTGGTAGAAACGGAT
>JABSRF010000384.1 GCA_013215275.1 Oligoflexales bacterium
AGAAAAAATCCAGCCAAAACGTGCTAAAGCGAATATTTGGGGGATTGGCGATTACATTTCGCTACAGCGACTAATTACCCCTCCTCACTAGATGAGATTAAACGCAAGCCATAAATATTTTTTAAAATATACCGAACCCTAGGGAAGACGCTTTCATCAGGAGGAATAGAATGTACCAATTTCTTAAACTTACACTAATATATTCAGTCTTGGTAGTATCGTTGGGTGCACAAGCTGCAACAGCAGTGCTTGGAACCCTTACTGATTATAAACCATTCACCTTCGGGCCCCCTCCCAGTAAGTCACTAGAAGAGACCATTCCACCAGGTAAAGATTCGCAAAAATTAGTTGGTTACGACTGGGACGTCATCAGAGAGTCGTTTCACAGCATGGGATACAATATTAACCTAAATGTCGTGCCTTGGAGCCGTGGGGTTAAAATGCTTGAAAAGGGCAAGTTCAAAGGCTTGTTTCCCACCACAAAAACTGAAGAGCGCATGAAAAAATATTATTATTCAGAGTTTCCAATTCATACCCTCAAAGTTACGCTTTATACCAACAAAGATACCAAAATCGATTGGGATGGTAACTTAGACACTTTGGAAAAAGTTCTTGAAGGCAAAATAGTTGGTGTTCAAAGGGATTGGTCCTACGGATCTTGGTGGGATAGCAGAAAGGACAAGTTCAAGTTTAAGATTGAAAAAGTCAATGATTCCGTTGCCAACTTCAAAAAGCTAAAGAGTGGTAGAATTCACGTTGCTCTTGGGTACGATATTACCTCTGACACGGTTCTTCAAGAAGAAAAGATGGCCGGTTTGTTCAAAAAAATTGGCACAATCGCTGAGACCAAAGAATACCTAGCGACACACAAAGAACTTGGAGATAAAAAAATCATTCAAACCTTTGAACAAGGGTTCAAAAAAATCAGTCAATCTGGCGTTTTAACTAAAATAAAGAAGAAATGGAACGTTGCAGATTAAAGTAGGTTTTTACCACATATGGTAGCTTATAATGCCTCAGTTTTTTAATGGACGCGGATCGATATCATCAAGACTGCTTCGCTTAGTCTTCTCATGCTACTTTTTCCTAACTCTTGGTGTAACCATCGTTCAAATGACCCTTGAATACGAACGTACCAAAGATCAATTTGTATTAGACCTAATGTCACAATCAGAAAACTTCGTGCCCGGTTTAGCAAATGCTCTTTGGAATTACGATGATGTTGCCTTAGAACAGACCATTATGGGCCTTTTAAAAAACAAAAATATTGATCGCGTTAGCATTCTCGATGAATCGGGAGAGATTTTCTATGAATCTGAGAGAAAGCAGGAACAAAAAGAAGCTTCAAATCAGAAAGGTAGTGAGATCTTAGAATGGGAGAGCATGCAGCTAGAATTTGACATATACATTAACGAAGGCGAAAATACAAAAACCATTGGCGGAGGCATTCTGCATACCTCAGAAAAAATTGTTTTTGATCGTGTAAAGTATGGATTTGTCTTAATTTTTCTCAATTCAATCATCAAAACCCTGGGTTTATGGTTTTTATTCATTTTTTTCGCGAATAAAATTGTTGCCAGGCCGCTCAAAGTTATTAGCAATGCAATATCAAAATACAAAGTCAATGGCTTGGAGTCGATTAATGATGTAAAAAATATTATGGATACCAAAGAGAATATGTACGATGAACTTAAGCTCGTTTCATCAACCTTTACGAAGATGGCTGAGGAGATTGCGGAAGACACGATCATCATCAAAGAGTATTCCAACACCTTGGAAAAGAAGGTTAAAAACCGCACTAAACAACTTGAACAAAAGTCTGCAGATTTGGGAAAAATGCTGCAGAGCATGAAGCTGGGAGTTTTTACCATTCTGCCAGATCACAGTGTCGATAAAGAGTATTCTCAACATTTAGAGGCAATTTTACAACGAAAATACATAAGTGGTTTCAACGGCATTAGTTTGTTAACTGACAATAGCAACCTTAGCGAGGATCATATCAATCAAATTAGATCGGCAATAACCACGATCATTCATTCCCATGACTTTGTCTTCAAAGTAAACGCTCATATCTTCCCCTCTGAGATTATACTCAAACTAAGAGAAGAAAAAAAATACTTAGAGTTAGAGTGGGAACCAATTGTTGATAAGGAAAGCGAAGAAATCGAAAAAATAATGGTCATCGTCCGTGATGTTACTGAAGTACGAAATCTTAGAAGAGTTTCCGAAACTCAGAACACAGAAATTCGAATCATAGAAGAAATCCTTAACGAAAATTTCTACACCTTTTCTAGCTTTATAAAAAGCCTGAAACTTATGAAAAATGAAGCTTGGAACTGTGTAAACAAAAAAGAGATAGATATTGAAAGTGCTTTTAGGCTCATACATACAATTAAGGGTAACAGTCGTTTACTCGGATACAGTTTTATATCAAACTCAGCCCACAATCTTGAGAATTACCTTGCAAAAGTTAGAAGCAAGGAGATAAAACTAGATAAAACCAACCTTAACGGTGAATTCTCTGAGTTAAACCACATTGTTGAACTATATACCAATGTGTACAATGACCGTATGAAAGTGATCACTTCAAATTCAGATTCGACTATCGTAAAAGAGTGTCTTTCGGTTATCAAGAAACACAACCTCGACCTTGATAAATCGAGAATTAGTTGCCTAAAAAACCTACGAGCACTTTTGAAT
Source organism: Oligoflexales bacterium (assembly GCA_013215275.1). Taxonomy (GTDB): domain Bacteria; phylum Bdellovibrionota_B; class Oligoflexia; order Oligoflexales; family Bog-1112; genus JABSRF01. The sequence continues at coordinate 2,701 of JABSRF010000384.1, forward strand.
GACTACTCTAAGGTCACTTTTGAAGATCTTATTAACATGCAGAATAAGGGGCTAGTGCCCCTTTGCAAAGAACTTGGTAAAAGGCAACCATTCATCTTATTTAAAGGTGATAATTTCTTGATAGACAATAATCAAAAAATCGCCATTGTAGATATCATGACACATCTTTTCAGAAACTCCATTTCTCATGGTTTGGAATCTGACGAGGATCGCGTTGCAAAAGGAAAACCAAGAGAAGGTATGATTTCCATTGAGGCAAAGGAATTTGACGACTATTATTCTATCAAGTATTCGGATGATGGCAGAGGGCTTGATCTTCAAAGCCTCAGGCAAAAAGGTAAAAAAACAGGCTTAATAAGTGAAACATCCTCTGACAAGGATATTGCGTATACCATTTTCAAACCCGGAGTCTCAACGACAGAAAAGCTGAATGACATATCAGGCCGAGGAGTAGGATTAGATGCTGTTAAGAATTTCCTAGAGCAAAGTGGGGGAGCTATCACATTAGAATTCTCTGGCATCGCAGATGAAAACCTTTTCCAGTCTTTCTATTTTATGGTTCAAATTCCTAAGGTCGCAAAAACTAGCTTAAAGGATGTAAGCTAGACTTTCAATCTCCTTCACCCCTAGGTAACTCCAAATAAATATTCTACCCACTATTCATGTGTGATCAGAACGCTATATTTTGGTAGAAACGGATGC
>JABSRF010000385.1 GCA_013215275.1 Oligoflexales bacterium
TATAGCATTCAATAACAAGTTTTAGTTTTACTTATACAAAGCTATTTTTGGTCTGGACAGTGGGGTCCACTTCACAAGGAGCAATTATCCTCTTCATCTCACTGGCATGGAATACTGGAGGCCTCCTTGGTTCCAAAGCCTATTTAATCCACGATTAATCTTCAGGGTGCTCCCTGCACCTAAATTTTTCTCAAAAACTTCGCCATAATTCCCTACCTGTTTGATGATCTGAAATGCCCAATCTTGCTTTAGTTTTAAAAGTTTGCCCATATCAGATTTTTTCCCTCCTAGTAATCTCTCGATTCCAGGGTTTGTACTTACTTTTCTTTTTTGTTCAACATTTTTTGAATTGATCCCCTGTTCCTCAGCGTCGAGCATGACATAATGGGTCCACCTTACTATGTCTGCCCAATTATCGTCACCCTGCCTAACAACTGGGCCTAGAGGTTCTTTTGAAATAACTTCTGGTAGAATCATATGCTCATCAGGCTTTTTTAGCTTAATTCTGTTCGCATATAAACCAGACTGATCAGTAGTATAGACATCGCATCTTTTGTTATCATAGGCTGCAACTACTTCGTCAGTCTTTTCAAAGCTCACTAATTTGTACTTCATATTGTTGCTTTTAAAATAGTCTTCAACGTTTAACTCTGTCGTGGTGCCTGAGTTAACACAAACGGTAGCCCCACCTAGTTCCTTAGCTGATTTTATCCCTAGGGATTTTCGGACCATGAATCCCTGACCGTCATAGTAGGTCACCGCTGTAAAATCCAGCCCCAGAGCTGTGTCTCTAGTCAAAGTCCAAGTGGTATTGCGAGATAAAAGATCAATCTCCTTTGATTGCAATGCTGTAAAGCGCTCTTTTGCCGAGAGTGGAGTAAACTTGACTTTGTCTGCCTTCCCTAAAACGGCAACTGCCACACCGCGGCATAGGTCAACATCGATCCCTTCCCATGCTCCCTTGGAATTAGGCGCTGAGAATCCAGGTAATCCTTGGGAAACTCCACAACGCAAAAAACCTTGTTTAACAACCTTTGCAAGTGTCTTGCCATTTTCATCTGCTTGGGCGACATGCGACAGGGACAGCAGGGCTAATAAGATATAAGCAAGCCTTAAGGGTGACAGAATGATCATAAATTCTCCAATTTTTTATGAAATTTCTACTGGATGTTCATGAGAATTATACCACAAAAAGATCTTTGGATTTTCTATAAGCAGAACCCCCAAATCACCTTATATCCAGAGGGATACCTTACTTAGCTCGCCCCTTAATGGAGGCATAGATTTGAAAAATTTCTTTATCGGTAAAAAACTTTCCTTTTTCGTCGATCACGACTTTAACTGGAGAATATTTCATCAAGACCTTTTTTAAAAAGTTTAAAAACTTAAGCACCACCATCATACTCCAGTGCTTCCCTGGTTTAAAATGTAAGGACAAGCCCTCCTTCCATACGCTCATGCCAAAATGAGGGATACCCTTAAAATCTTTGAGAACGATGTAGTGGCCTTCATCAAGGAATTTGGTCAACTCAACCTTAGAGAAGTTTGAACAGTCTATTTTTTGCGCACCTCTGTTTCCCCACAACAAGTTCACTTTAAATTCAGGATTAGATGATTTTAAGATATCGGAAACTAACTCACTCCTCTTTCCACTGCTTCCTACATCGATAAGAATTTCAGGCCTCACCCCCTCATATGGTCGATTGAATGCCTTCCAAATAATATCAAAATCTTTATTGTCTGTCATTCAGCTCAGACCTTCCTTTGCTCCTTAAGCCCATGCTATATCAGGCTTAGGCTGTATTTCTTTTAAGCTTTTTGGCTGGCAATTGTTCCATGATAAACTTAAATGCTCTGAGACCCTGTGAGTTTTTATCGCCGCAAAAAACGATGGTAATGGAGTAGCCTTGGGACTCAAGTTCATTTTTTACCGCATCCATGCCTACCCCTCGCCCCGAAATTGGGGACACGACGGTTTTTGTCGAGATACCACTAGCAAATATTAGGTCAGCAATTTCGTTTTGACTTGCCCCTGGTGAGATTAAGCCCTTCTTAATGCCTGCCTTATAAAGAGTGTCTAAATCCAATCCTGCTCCATTATCCTTGTACACAATCACATTGTTGTCATTATTCTGATACGATTCAATATCTATGCGTATTTCAGCTTGATCTGAATATGCAAATGTATTCTGAATCATTTGTACAAAGACTTTTTCGAACATTTTTTGTTCATTTTCGTCGAATCCAACTCCACCGTGTTTAATGTCAACTTGAGGCTTCACGTAATTGTATTCTTTGGATAAGCGCTCTGTTAATGGCTTTAAGTTTTCCAATATATCAACAACAGTGACATCATTTGTTTCTGCCACTGCCTGCTTAAGTTTGATCGCAAGCTTGCTATTGTCTGGTTCATTCTCAATTAATTCTTTGACAGACAAATAAAATCCTCTATATTTCGACACCTTATTTGACTCTACTCCAGAGTGTTTTGTAGCGATATGGTTATATTGATTCAACACATCATTAACTTGGTTCTGCTCCTGAACCAGTGATTCTTTTGACAACATTGAAGAAGATTTATCCCTTAAATCTACATAAGATTTTTCAGTATGATGTAAAACATCAACCAAATGGCTCAAATCATGTAACCTTGCCAAGCCTTTTAACGTGTGAAGATTGCGAAAGACAGTTTCAACAATATCAGAAGAGTCACTCTCATTATCAATATTATCTATTGATAAAATATTGTCTTGGATTAGATTTTTTGCGTATTTATAATAGCCAATAAACTTGTCAAAGCTTAACAACATTATCTGGGTTGTCATTTCAGCTTTAACTTTGTGCTTGTGTACGCTAGTTTTCAAGTTTCTAAGTTGAGTGACATCGCGAATAACAAGAAGTAGGTTTTCAACGATCTGCTCTGAGTTTACCATGGGACTCCAGCTAAGTTCAAGAATCTTATTATCATTCAGTACCACTTCTTCGGGTAATGCCTTTCTATTTAGATTCCAGTTGATGATATCACTACCAAGTATCAATGTTATGCTTGAACGAAAGATAGCGGCTTTGTCACCTTTGAGGTCAGAGCTATCAAACAGTTTGAATATGTCTAATCCGGCTAGTTCTTGCCCTTGAAATATCTCTTCCAGAAACTTGGAGTACTCGGATTGGATACGATGTTCCATATCTAGGGTAAGAATTCCTAGTGTGATAGTATTTAGAATAGACTCGATTTCCCTTGTCCGAAATTGCAACTTTGCAGTCCGTTCTTTAACTTTGGTCTCCAAGCTCCTATAGAGCCTTGCATTTTCAATTGCAATCGCAACTGGCGGATTGCTAGATTAAGTGCAGAAGAAAAATTTTCATCGCTTCGCAGGGCGACTTTAGATAACCTGTGATACG
>JABSRF010000386.1 GCA_013215275.1 Oligoflexales bacterium
TAGAGTGCGCAATCACAGGCCAGAACTGTACTAAAATTAACCATCAATGGGTAGGACATTTATTTGGAGTTACCTAGGGCAAACTGCTGAATTCATGGCCCAAGCGAGCTTAAGAAAAGGCGTTGATCAAGTGAGAGGTGTACAAGTGGTTCAGGAAAGTGAGGAGCTAGCAGAGGAGACTGCAAAATTCCTGCGAGCAAGTGATGAGTTTTTTGGAACCTTGTTGACAACCTATACGGAAAGCAAGGAAGCTCTGGGAAAAACCCAGAAAGCAATTGCCAACGAGTCCCTGGATATCGCTAGAAAAGTTGGCAGCCAAGACCCTGATGCTTACCAAAGCTGGATCAAAGCATGGACTGCCTGGGTCAAGGCAAAAACGAAAAGCTTAAATACCTACACTGGCAATTTAGCTGAGTTAAATAAAATCCTCCATAACATCAATCAAGACCCCAAAGTCTGGGAAAATCTCGAGAAAACTGTTCAAAACATTCAAGAAATCCATGAAAAAATTTCAAACAAAAACCTCGATGCTGCATTCGAACAAGATCCAAGGCAAATTGAGCAAATAGAAAGAGACCTTACTAAATTCAAAGCGGAAATTCGTGCAACTGCAACAGAACTAAATACCATCATAGAAGATAGCTTGAAAAAAATAGACCTCGCTGCCGGGAATAGTGAAGAGGAATTTGTTAAGCATTATAGAGCATTTTACCAAAAAGTCATTGAACCTTACCCCGGTGTCTTTAGAAAGAACTACTTAATACCACCCTACCAGGAACTACCTGATACGGGCAGGATTATAGGTTCTGAAGCTGTCAGAGACCCTCGATTAAATCAATTGGCCTCTGAGATTGATGAGCTAGATCGCATTTGGAAGTTAACGCCCACTGATCCTGAAAATATTGGAAACTTTCAAGCTAAAAAGAAATCCATCAGTACTTTATTGTCGGAAATCATAAAAGATTCTCCTCAGACAAGAATTAGTCAAGACAAATTAACCTCCTTGATTGTTTCTTTAGAAGACACAGCGATCATTCCAAAAAGATATAGTCGTGTAGTTTCTGATGTCTGGGACACCACAGCGGTGACCACGACCAAAGCCGTACAAGAAATTGATGAAGCTATGAATGGTATACTTGACGGCATCGCTAAACTTAGGAAAAACCTTGTCAGTGCGCGGGAGTTTTTCGAAGAGGTTTCTCCTAAGCTGCGAGCTATTGAAGAGAGCTTAACCGACCCAAGGCTATACGGCTAACTAAAAACAAATTTCACGGAAGTATATAAAAAGGTTCAAGGCATACATACGACGCTCAACATTCCTGAAGAGCTTCCAACAGATGAAGCTGAAAGGATGACTGCCTTGGAGTCAATAGCAGTCCGAGCAAGGCTTGAGGCGCTTGGAATTCTGGAACCCCTATGGGAGGAAGGTTGGGGTGGATCGTTCAGGCAAGTTTATGTTGCCAGCCAGGAGAGAATAAATGGGGTATTAGGACCTGCTCTTACCCAGCAACTTGATCAAACCGTCACTAAACTCGAAGGTTTGGAGGCAAGGTACTATGCTCAGTTAAAAACCCTCGATACTGGCTTAGAGGAGTACGAAACCCTTTTTAAGCTAAGACAAGAGCTCCGTGCAACCAAAACTTCATTGAACCAGCAGGTTGAGGCTCTCAAGGAATCTGCTATATCCAGTGCCGAAGGAAAAGAGTTGATAAAATCCTTTGACGGCACCATGACCTCAATGAACTACCAGTTTTCAAAAAACCTGACTGTTTCTGATCGAGCCAACCTGTTATTAGATCGATTGATCGAGGTTACTAGGCTTCAAAATGCCAATGCTAACATACGATCTTTTGCAAACTATTTCACAAGCACTGGAGAACTCAGTCAGAAGGGCGTGAGCTATTTAAACCAGTTTTTTGGAAGTTCCGAAAATTTGGGACCAACAGAGAAATCTATCCTTAAGTTCGTTGCCTTGAGCTTCCCCGAAGAAGCCCATGAATCGGTATTGGGCCAACTTCGTCAGAAAAAAAATGAAGTCTACGCGCTCTTCGATCCTGACGCCTACCCTCCTCGCACGGCCAAAGCGGGAGAAGCGTTTGGAGATAAACTTGCTGAACTTCTATTTGGTAAGTGGGAGGAAATTTCTAACCCTTCCAAAAAATGGTGGAGTAAACTCGGAGGACGCTTAGGCTCAAAGATCAGATATGGGTCGGGAATTTATTTTAACGGCAGCAGAACCCACAAGTTTTTAAAGGGACAGCTTGTGTCTTATTCCAAATGGGAAGGTTTTGCTGAGGAAGTCATCAAAGCTACCCAGTCCAGGTACAACGTCACGATTACCAAAGCAGATGTTTGGCAGCATTGGGCAAAGCTCGATCCAGATGGTCGTGCAGCAGGGACTTATAGAAAAATTGGTGGGAAGGTTGGTGACCTCATTGCTGAAAAATACCTCTCAGTGCTTCCTGGAGAAATGCAAGACCTAGTAAAAGGTCACCTTCATCAGCAACTCAGGGACGTTCTAGGTGATGCAGCAAGCTACAAGACGAAAACAGTAACAGGGGTAAGAATCGACATTAATAACCCTGGAGCATATGCTGATGACCTGATCTCTTACAGAGGCGTGGCAAGGGCGATCTGGCTAACGGAAACAGGGTCATCGGAAAGCAAATTGGGAGCGTTAAATGATGTCAATCTTAGGCTGCGCTACTTTCGAAAGGCACTCTCTGATGGACATATCCTCACTGCAATGATTTTGCTAGATAACCTGATTGGAAGCCAGGTAGAGAGGTTATCAGAAGATCAACTTAGCTGCGAAGCACTGAGCTTATTAAGCTCTCGTTACCTTGCTCATCAGAAACGCTTGGCTGATTTAGGATTTATAAGAAACTAGGAGTTACCTATTCATGACACTCAGGTGCCTTTTAATCATATCTCTCACATTCGGCTATTCCGCATGTAAGAAACGTAAAGATGGCTCCATTCACAATAACCATGGAGCCGGCATCAACCATTTACCTGGAGACTGGGAAAGCCCCTGCTACCTCAGCTCGGAAAACACCTTCATAACCTTCTCAAAAACGGTGCGGATGCATTTTGAGCAGAACTCCATAGTGAGAACGGAGACCTTATGGTTGGACACAGCATGCCAGAACAAACTGCTATCAAGAGTTTTAAGTGGTAGTTATCAAATCATGGATAATGTTGACCGCAAGAGGATATAGCTCGATTTTACTTATAACTCTGTGCAAACAGCTGTATTTCACGAGGAGTATCTAACGCTCAGGAATAAAGAGACCAACGAGAATCGAGAATTGGGTGTTTGAAGTGGACCCCACTGTCCAGACCAAAAATAGCTTTGTATAAGTAAAACTAAAACTTGTTATTGAATGCTATA
>JABSRF010000387.1 GCA_013215275.1 Oligoflexales bacterium
TAACCTTTTGGAGAGGGTGGAGAAAGTTAATGGATATGACTAAAGGAGCTGAATTATTCCAAAGTTAAAAAATGTGTCCATTAGTAAGACTGAAATGGAGAGAACCCAATAATTCCAGGAGATTTCTCGACAAGGCTCGAAATGACATATGCAAACATGATTTGTTTGGCTACATCCATAAGCTTTTTTGTACTCTTAAGCTATAATAAAGTCACCAGTAACACAGGATGATCTCATATGACAAAATATCATGTAGCAATCATCGAAGATGATGAAGATGTCAGCGATTTAATTGAGGACTATCTAGAATCAGAGCTAAAGATTCCTATGTCCTTTGATAAGTACGATGATGCCAGCCATGCTCTCTCCCAACTCTTTGACAAAGACTACGACCTGATTATCACAGATTTTAAAATGCCTGGGATGTCTGGGTTTGAACTCATTAAAAAACTAAGGATGATCTCGAAGTATAATTCCACACCAGTAGTATTTATTTCTGGTGCGTTTAATAGTTTAGAGGTAGCGAGCACCGATGAGGCTTTTGAAAAGGTTTTCTTTATTAGCAAGCCCTTCGAAGCAGGAAGGCTTGCTAAGCAGATCAAGCTAGTACTACTTGCCAAATAATTTTTTAAAAGACAGAGAAATTGGAGATATTATGAACTCAAGGTCCAAATCGTTACTAAGTAGGCTCCCTTGGAGCTTTTTCATGATCATCTATTTGCTGGTCACCTATTTCAATGGCACTCCTCTTGAAGGGACGGTCGCTTATGTTTTTGTTGGAATGGGCATGGGTGTTTTTCTAATAGAGTTTTTGAAGTCTGGTGATCTCAATTCAATTGCGTTTCTCATCGATCAGGTATTTGCTCTTATTGCCATTGTAGCCTCCACAATTTTATTGACCTATCTCTATGTCCACACAGGAGAGGTTCCAAATTTCTTTTATTGGTTTGGTTATGCCATTATCCTCGGACATGCAATCTTCAGCCCCTTTAACGCCCATAGAATGGCTTTGAGAAACTTCGGGGTTGCTGGCCAATAACTAAAACCCCTCCCCACCTCCGAACAATCGTCATCATCCCTTCCCTAAGGATCTTAGGGAAAAAGATCACTAAAATTGAGATGTTTAGGAAAAAACCCCAGATTGAAATTTGACTTATTTCAAAATGTTATTATAGTGCTTAAGGTTAACGAAGTTTGGAGTCTTGGTTTTGATCTCAAGAAAAACATTAATAGCTTTTTTTAATGCCTTAATGCTAGGGTTATTTGCTAGTAATGTTCAATATAATGGAAACCTTAGCCAAAATATCGCTTCTGTGGCAAAGCTCATTCCTGGGAAATCCTCAAAGAGCCCTGTTAGCATTAATGCTGAAAACTTCAAGACCACCCCCCTATCAGGTTTGTCTTCACTTAAAGAAGATTTTAAACCAACTCAGTTGCCTAGCTATAAAAAAATTAGTAAAGGCAGCACGAGCAGCAATCAGGTCCCTATCTCTTTATTAACGGATATTTTTCGTGTTCATACCTCATTCTCTCACTACCATGTTTACGCGATTTTTCTAAAAATTTGTTCCTTTTTATATTAAGCAGCAGCAAATCACTCATAAAATTAAATACTCTAATACGCTACAACTCTGTTGACGATTTTATGGACTGTTCCAATGAAGCTAGAGTATGCCTTAAGTCGTTTGGTATGCAAAAGCCTCATCTGATCTACACGAGATAGATTTATCTTGTTAGAATGTAGCGTATGAACTGGATTTTTATGGCCTTGTCTCAACCGCACTCAGATTGTTGCAAGCCTTAAAACCCCATTGGTATTGCTGTAGTTTCACTAATAAGGGAAATAATGTTTAAATATAAAAACAAAATTATAACCGTCATCATCCTCGTGATGCTTGCTTCACAGTTTACAAGCTTGTTTGCTCAGAGCTCTTGCCTTGAAATGTTTGAAAATAGGGACATACAAAAGTCAAAAAACCTATTTAGGAAAGAAGCCGGAAAATTCGCACTCACGACCACAACCATCGTCGTGGGCACTGCTGTTGCTGCAGCCACCATGGGGGGCGCTGTCCCAGTGGTCATAGGCTCAGTCGCTGTGATTATTGTGGACATAGGCTTAGGAACCACAACAGGCAAGCACATGTACACATGGGGCCAACAATCACACAATGACCTTAAAATGTATATGGTCGTCCGTTCCGTTCATAAGTTTTTATTGGATGAAGACCGTGGTGTAAGCTTCAAAAAGTTCTATCATAAGCATAGATTTTCTGAACTAGGGATTCATATTTCAGATGCAGCAAATGCTATTCAAGAGTTTAACGAAGTAAATTTTGGAATGTGCAAACTGCTCAATGCAAACAATGGAAGCGCAGCCGAGCTTACCATGAATGGTAAACCATTCTTTATTTTCTACCCAGAGGACATATTTGTGGCAAACCTTAAGGCTGCTCTTTTGCCACCTCCAATGTTTTGATACGAGCCATTTTATAAACATCGACAAACTTCCCAGCCTGCAAGGCTGAGTCTTTTTCGGTTCCCTCAATGACAAATCCGTACTTTTCATACAGTTTGATTGCAGCTTTATTGTCGGTAAAGACCCCCAACTCTAAACGATGAAGCCCCAACCAGTTATCAGCTAGGGCAACTAGCTCTCCCACTAAGCGACTACCAACCCCCTTGCCCCAAAAGCACTCGCTAACAGCAAGCCCTATGCCGGCACAGTGACGCCGACGATAGGATCGCTCCATGTGCAGACCAGCTTGCCCGATAATTTTTCCGTCAAGCTCTGCGACGAGGACATAGTTGTTCTGAGCACCTGCTTGCTTGATCCGGTTTTCTGTTTCCAATAGCGAGGGAAAAGGAGCTCTTAAGGTACCGTGACAGACAGATTGCTGGGAGAAAAGCGCTGCAATTCCCCTAGCATCAGAAAGCTCTTCTCTTCTTATAATAAGTTTTTCCATAACTCTTACCTTTATCTATAGATTCATTTATGCAAGAAAGTTTATTGCTAGCTCTTGCAGTTTTGCTTGCATGGGTGGATCACTGCGTAGGTGCCCAGAATTGACCCAGTCTAGTTTTAGCAGATCACCGTAAGCTTTTTTCAAATCAAAAGCTGAAAATGGTGCTGTATTTAGATCGAAACGCCCGTGGGCAAGCCTACATGGAATATGCTCGATCAAGCTCACCTTATCTAAAATATATCCCTCAGGAACAAAGCATGCATTTAAAGAGTAATGCAAGAATAGCTGCACCTGGCTAATTAGTTGTTTTTTTGCGTCACTATCCGAGTATTCGAGTGAAGTGGACCCCACTGTCCAGACCAAAAATAGCTTTGTATAAGTAAAACTAAAACTTGTTATTGAATGCTATA
>JABSRF010000388.1 GCA_013215275.1 Oligoflexales bacterium
TTATAGCATTCAATAACAAGTTTTAGTTTTACTTATACAAAGCTATTTTTGGTCTGGACAGTGGGGTCCACTTCAGAATAACATGATCCGATATAGCCAACACTTTGACTCGGTTTCTCCACCCTTTACTCAGCTTCACTTGATACAAAACGGTGGGAACTCAATGAGCAAAGAAGAGCTTACAAAATACTTGCAAAACATAAATAGAGTAATTTTGGATAAGGTTCCCTTCATAAAGCTAGGCCATGCACCTGTTACAGCTTACTATGACAGTAAGAAAGTAGGCGTGAGACAGTTTACCAACTCTACAAGGGCAAATTCGATTTTGGATAGATTCTATTTTTTGGATTAGTTATAAAAGCGCAGGCCATGAACGTTAAGGTGCATTCCACTCAGCCGGCTGCATATGCCTGGGGACTAGTTTTGCACTTAAGCTTTCAGACCTTACATAGCGATCACTGGCGATTTGAGACCACTCACCCATTTCCACCACCACCAGGGGATGCCCCTTGAAGAGGTTGGTGATGACCTCGGAATTAGCATCAGCCTCGCGGTACACATTGACTCCATCCTCTAAGACATAGCGCACCACTCTTTCACCATCGCCATAGCTCGGGATTTCAGCTCCTCCTCCAACTCCACCTCCGGTATCCTCATTCTCAAAGGAGGCTCCTAGATCATCGGCGGGATAGTTTAAGTTATTACCGCCTTGATTAACGTCCAAGTCCGCCTGTGCGTCATCAAAACCGTAACTATCTTCATTCAAATTGCCGTCTAACTCATAGGAGTTTCCGCCTTCGCCTTCGCCTTCCTCTCCCAGTGCCTCGTTGCCATAAGGATTGCCCTCTTCATTGCCTTCACCATCTTCATCGTAGTATCCTTGTTCTCCTTGCTCGTCGTACTGCCCTTGCTCTTCATCTTCATACTGGCTGGTTTCTAGCTGCTCCTCACCCTGTTGGGAGGAAGAGCATTGACTTAAGAAAATAGAAAAGAACACTAGAAAGCTGAAATAAAAAAAATTCATTCTCAGATGCATGCTGGCCTCCTTGTATCTCTATTGTATAACGCAAATTTATGTAAATTAAGGCCCCTAGGATTTTTGTAATGATTTTGGCTCGAAGTATGAATAGACCTGGCGTGGGACACTTTAAAGTGGACTTGCGTTAATCTATTTAAATTACGACAAGTGTTTAGGTTTTTTGTGAAATTTAAAACCCATAAAAACCGCTCTTAGTTAGCAGAGTTGGGAGTGGCGATCTTGCTATTTTTCCACAATCATAACTTGCTCCCGGTTTTCATCAGGACCTAAGTAAAACTGACGGTGCAAGCCATCAATTTCAGAAATTTCAGTTTCGGGATTTTTCCATAGGCTCATAAGGTCAAAGCCTAACTCAAAACAATAGCCCTCGCTTGAGCTAAGGTCACAGTTGTTCCACAAAAGCTCAACACTCGCTAAAAAAGCAATCCAAGGGGTACTTTGTAGCTCTTCCCTTTGCTCTAAGAAACTAGGGAAACCATGTTCCAGGGACTTTAGCTCGGTAAAGCTTTCGTATTGTGACAGCACATATTCTCGAACGAAGTACTGAAAATTTTCTTTGCCTAACTGCAGGTAGGTTCTCTCAAATAGTGTGCTTAGGTTATCAACTGCAGTCATTATGTAATTGCGAAAATAAATCTCAATGCCTTTTTCATGTTTCAAGCGAAGTTCAGGTTTGAGGTAAGGGTAGATTTTGGCTCGTTCTTTCGAATTGACGATAGCTGACTTAAACAGACTGTATTCAGGGTTGTTTGTTGCTGTTTCCTCAGACATAAGTGGTGGCTTAGATTGAATCTTGATTGCTTCTTCATTTTCTAGTTTCCTTGGCTCAGCTGAGATCAAGTAGGACTCCAGAGCCTGTGCTGCATTCAGCAACTCTTCCAAAGTGGGAATATTTTGATCCCACTCTATGATGCTGGGAACTCGCCCTACCACGTCGAGAACCTTGCCAAACAGAGTTAGAACCTCCAGGCTCACCATGCTGCCGTGGTGGTCGATTTTACAGTCGTGGTAGCTGGTATGGCCAGCCATATGAATCTGCTTAACCCTCAGGCCATTTAAATCCTCCAAAACCAGATCTAAGTCTTCATCGAGATTAAATGCAGAGACAAGCAGGTTGTTGACATCAAGGAGAACTTCACAGGATGTCATTCTTTGGAGGTTCTTTAAAAATTGAATCTCGCTCATATCCTGCTCATTGTAGGCAACATATCGGCTAATGTTTTCAAGCCCTATGGGCCTTTTAAGTAAGTTTTGCACTTGGTCTATGCGCTCTGCAATCCGGATCAACTCACGTTCCGTGTATTTGATAGGAACCAGGTCAAAGTGCTCATGACCGGACATACGGCAGAAACTGAGGTGATCGCTTATCAAGTAAGGATCTATTTCGTCGCAATATTTTTTTAGATTTTTGAGGTAAGGGAGGGCAAGGTCATCGCAGCCACCAAGGTTCATCTCTAAGCAGTGGAAGCTCATCTCATACTTGCAAGCTAGACTTGAGAACATATCCATGCTTGGGGAAAAGCTTTCCAAGTAATTGTCAACCAGCAACTCCATGCTAGAGCACATGGGAGCGTTCTCTAGGATGGCTTGTTTGTGCTCTTCCCGTAAGCTAATGCCAGTATGTTCAATCATTACCTTGCGTCCCTTCTAAGTGAGAGTTTGATATCAAAAATCAAATACTATTTTTTCTTAATTTTACCGCCGGCTATTTTTTTGCAGGTCCCTTTTGGAACATAGATCCATTCGTTTGGATCATTATCCTTCTTTGCTTTACCCGCACAAGGGTGATCATTTGCTCCACAATCATTCTGCCCTTTTGCTACAATTCCCGCACACTTCTCTTTTTCAACTTTTTTTGCCCAACTAGGTGCACCACTCGCTGCAGTGCTTAAAGACAAAGCCGAAACAATAGAAAGACCAAGTTTAGCAAGTTTGGAATCCATAGTAACTCTCCAAAAATAGTTTAAATAAGAGCATCATTGCTCTGGATCGATGGTAGCTAAAAAAAATGGTATTAGTCGATAAAATTCTAACCTACTTTTCGTAGAACACAATAAACAAAGCAAGAAAGAGGTGGCTTTCTGATGCAGGCGGAAGCTATGGCTGAGGGAACAGAATTTATCATAAAAAAATTGGTCTAAGAAAAAAATCCTTATTTAAGCGAGTATTTATCAAGGATTGTTTTGATCTCGGTTTTTTCCATTTTTTCGATAGCCTGGGAAACCTTGTTCACAACCTCAGCGGGCACAGATTTTTTGCTAAATAGTCGCTGTAGCGAAATATAAAATACCTTTATTTAAAGGCTTTTGACTTCATATAGCTCTTTACTTACTT
>JABSRF010000389.1 GCA_013215275.1 Oligoflexales bacterium
ATTCAACAAATTGAGGCTAGAGTTTACCGTATTTATCTCAATATTTCATGATCTTAAGTGTCGAACTCAGGTTACTAGTTAGTCAATAGTATGGGACCAGTGCCCTTGGAACCTAAAGCCACAAAATAATTGAGGACGAAATGTCCAGCTAAATCTGAACCGCGCACCTTTGCTTCAGGATGGTCACAAACGAGCGCTTACAAATCTTTATAAAGATCGTGAGTCTGTCGAGCATTGTTTTGATATATTAAAGAATGAAATGAATCACAATCGACTTCGTGTTAAAAGCAGAAAAGCTATGGAAGGCCTGCTTAAGATCACTATATTAAATATAACACTATAACAAGGTTTCTCATAAAAAGTAAAACCGCCAAATTTCGAATTACAATGATATAAGCTAGTTAAAAAATGGCAAGATCAGCGGCGATGACCTTGTTATTAAAATCTCCGGATTTCAGGTTACTTAGCTTTGACAAATCCCTCAAGGCCATAAAATTAATTGCTCCAGAGCCACTTTATAAGCCCCACTTGGACTTAAGGTAGTTGGATATGTTCAAAGTTTCGTCACTAGACAAAGTTCTACTAAACACTAGTATCTCAGCAATTTCGCCTCCAAAATATTCTTGAACTCCTGCATCGTAGTCTGGGCCAAGGAATCCAATATCAATCCTTGAACTTCGTATGGGTATATCATATTCGACTACTAAAAGGTGCCATGTATCGTCATTCCATTGTTGAGAGTTATCTGTGGTAACGAGAGAAGTGAAATCTCCATCGTCCAATTTGTAAGCTGCCGACTGATTTTCATCTCCCCCGAAAGTAAATCCGTTATCGTTACCCGATGATGAATCGATTGTGATCGATGCATTATGTTCCCAGTTTCCAATGAGCTGCCCTCTTGTTTCTGCACCATGTAAGCTAGATATCTGCCTAAATACAATTATAGCTGTTTGCATTTTCAGATTATCATTCGATGACAGATATTGGGAACCATCGAAACGAACGACGTCTAATCCGTTTAGAGACGCTGCTTGAACTTCAGGTGTATTTGTATCCTCCGTCAAGGTCACTTCGTTCCCGCTTTGATCTTCCCATGACGTGACGGCACCACCTGCAGCTGTCGTTATTCCTACATCTGCCTTTAGCCAGAGTTGCAGATCACCAGTGACCTCGAGCGGCCTATCGAACTGGTTTTTTGTTATTTCATAGTCATTGCTATGGTTATGAATAGCAGAGTAGAACTTTACACTGGCCAGTTTTCCTTCCCAAGGATTAGCGTCGTTTGTGTCGCGCCCTATTTTTAGATTGTTTGGGCTACCATTCAAAGTAGCTGTTGATAGAGTTTGGGAGCAAAGCTTTTCGCCATTAGAATACATTGCAAGCTCTTTGGTCGTATTGTCAAAACTTCCACCTAAATGATGCCACTGATCTTTTGGGAGTTTGACTCGGCATCTACTTTTTGCGGCATTGTAATGATCTAGAATTGTCTCATTGCTTAAAGCAGATTCGTAGATAGCAACTTCATCAATATACGCATCAGCGTACCGATTCGAGCCGTCGTCTCTCCCAATCATGATTGATCCGCCCTCATCTTGAATGATTTCTGTCTGATTGACACAGTTTACTTGCTGACCATTAATGAAAATACACAACTGAGATCCATCATACCGGCCCACATAATGATTCCAATCCATTATGTTATAAGTTTGTCGGATATTAAATTTCACTCTTCTCCAAGCGTTGTTTGTGGTTCTGATGTAAAACCCAAAATTTCTGTTGGTTGTATGATCATCCACAGAAAGAATGAACTGATTTCTTTTAGAGACTAAGGTATGATCTGCGCTCCAATACCTTGTTTTGTTTCTCACCCAAGCTTCCACCGTTATAGTATTGCTTTCTATGGAGTTTAAATCATTGGTATTATTTGCTGTTGTGACGTACTGTTGGGATGATTCAGTGAAGCCAGTTGCATAATTCCCGATTGTACCGGGACCAATAGCACCTTGTTCAGGGCTATTCACATATGTACCATCTAGTTGGCTACCACCAGTTCCGAGGTTATCTGCTGTTGTGCCAGATGTCTCATCGAGTCTCCAGTATGCAACAGGAGATGATGCTAAAATAAGCTGTTCGTAGGAATCATTTATTCCAATTCCTAATTCAATTTGACCCGATCCATCATTTGCTGTTCTAAGCAACAAACCATTGTCTTCATCAGCATAAGTTAAAATTGTTTGACCTCCATCATAAGAGGTAGGATTCAGCCATGCTGAAAATGACAATGATGAATCCGAGTTCAAATCTGTTCCAAACTCAATTTGACTGTCTACGCCATCGAAATTTAAGTGAATCGGAGAGGCAGGTGTATTGCTGCCTTGCCAAGCGATGGTTTGATTAAAATTTGAAAGAGTACCGCCCATACCGCCAGAGATTAAATTTTTAAATTCCGATGTAAAAGTGCCAGGAGAGTTAACACCAGGTTTCGATAAATCTGCCGCCTTAGCATCAAATGCTGCAATGATATCGATTTCGCTATATTCTGAGCGCACGTACCAAGTCGCTGTTCTACTATGAGAACCAGCAGGATTAGTGCCGGTAAAATTTATGTCAAATGATCCAAACGCAGTTGCGTCAGGAGTCCAGGAAAACACTCCGGTAGATGCATCAATTGATGAAGATCCTGGCAAGCCAGTACAGGTCTGAGGGGCAGTACTTGACCCCACAATATTCATTACAAAAGTACATGTGTAAGTCATATCTGTGTCATTACTTGGAGGAAATCGAATATTATCCAAATCTAGACTAACAACTTCATTTTGCAATAGTTCTTCAGCAGGAAAAAAATAGTCGTCTACAGGTGTAATAAGTGGGATTCCAGGTTGTACTGTAGTTGAAAAGACTATGGAATCATTGGCACCGTAAGGATCGGTTACAATTATTTTAAACTCGAAAAATGGATTGCCAGAGACTATCGAATGATCCGGGGTCCAACTTGAAAAAATTCCTGTAAACTGATTGAAATCAAGATTGCCATTTTCTCCTGATATCGTGGAACAGAGTGCCGCAGTAGATTCATCAACAGATGAGTCATTTACCTGATCAAAATAACATACGTAGCTAATTAAGTCGCCGTCATCATCAATATCAGAATTGGTGTTGCTGTCGTTGAAATCAATGGCATCAATAGTCACACCTGTGTAAGTAGTCATAGAAATGATGTCCGGAGATATATTCGGAGCTGTATTGTCATCTGTACGAGCATCTTCGGTTTTTGTATTGTCTTCAATATTACCACCTAGATTCTGCATTGTGATCTGATGAAAGATTCAAACTTCCTTCGTCTGTCAACAAAGTAAGAAGACTGATTC
>JABSRF010000039.1 GCA_013215275.1 Oligoflexales bacterium
TCTTGAAAGATATTTCGATTTTTATAACAATCGGAGACCTCATCAAGCTCTTGGATATAAGAGGCCAGTTGAGGTTCGTTATAGCATTCAATAACAAGTTTTAGTTTTACTTATACAAAGCTATTTTTGGTCTGGACAGTGGGGTCCACTTCAGCGAGCAGGCACACCCTTTGCTCCCAAAATCTCCGTTTTTAGCAGATTTTTTACCACTGCAATTGGGTTTTTGAGCGAGTCTACGCTCTCACAATCCGAATACAGCAGAGCAAGTAATGATTTATCTCCAGATATTACCTGCCTTAGTTTTTCTGATTCCTGTATTTCGCAATAATAGTCAAATCGGCTAAAAATAGATGCATTATGGGGCTCTTTCAACAGTCTATCGACTTTTAGGTGAACCCTTGCAAATCCTCTCTCTAAAATAACTTTAAGAATCAAACCGTTATTCCGAAGAAGGAGCCCCTCAGGCCCTTTGTTGAATCTAATATCAAAAAAGTATCTTTTTACAGTCTTTTTCTTTATCTCGTCAGTTAAGCTTGAAAATTCCTGTAGCAAGCGATCATATGATTTTTCATCAAGGCTCAAGTCAAGGGAACTCTCACCCTGTTCAATCTGGAAATTACCGATAGAATTAGTCTCTTTTTTATTTAGATCATGCACGCATGAGCACAAAAACCAAAACACAGTCGAAATAAGGAATAGGTGATGAATTACTTTATCCATATAAAGGCTCCTCTCGACCTCGCTTTTACTTCAGGGGCATGGTCATACCCTTAAAGTATAGGCAGTCTTGCATAAAGGTTTGCTCTGGCAATTGGAGGTTATCGCAGACGACGCTATCTCTAATGCGTACATTCGCATTCATGGAAATATTACCAGTCGTAATCGCAAATGGGCCTAAAAGGCTATTGCCCCCTAAGCTAACCCCATTCCCAATGAGAGATGGGCTTAAGTAGTGATTATTTTCCTGATCCTTGAAGTCTTCGTCAACCAAGCGATAAGTTGTATTCATGAAGTTTTTGGAAAACCCGAAAATTCCTAGTTCATCAAGATCCATGGCACCCTTGGTGCTGCTTAACCTGACAAGATAATCCCTATGAGCTTTCCAATAGTTTTTAGGTGTCCCTAGGTCATACCAGAAGCATTTTTCAGCGTAAGCTCCAATGACTTGCCCCTGCGCAAGCGCTTCCTTATAGTATGAAATGATTGGCTTTTTGGAGCCTGTCTTTATTTTATTTAAAAATTGATCTCCCAGGATTTGTACACAAGCATACCCATGGCCTGTGCAATTGCCGTCAGGCCTTTCTCCACCAATTTGAATCACTTGCCCTTGTTTAACCCAAATAACGGCTTCCCCGCCACCATGTGGCTGGTCGAGCAAACCCATACTAGCAACCGCTCCACTGGTTTCATGGTGAGAAATCAAATTAACAAAATTAAAGTCGCTAATAATATCCCCATTAACAACAACAAGGGGCTTGCCTTTCCTGATTTTGTGCATGGGTACATAGGCGCCTCCTGTTCCTAAGATTTCAGGCTCAACCGATGTATGAATCGGCAAATGACGAGGGTAAATATCTACGGCTTCCACGATTTGGTCTGCCAAATAGTGAGCGTTGACGATGTAACGATCCAAACCTAAGGCTGCAAGCCTTTCTAGGTTTAAATAAAGCAAAGGCACGCCCATAAAGGGTATCAGAGGTTTCGGAACGAGTTTAGTCATAGGCTTTAAACGTGAGCCAAATCCAGCTGCAAGAACAACCCCTACGTAATGAATTGAATGAGCAAAATACGAATCCATCGTTCACCTAGTGTTTTGTATTTTTTCTAGCATCAACCCTGATAAAAAAGGCCAACGCTTATCAAAAGCTCCGGACAGGGTCTCGAAAGCCGAGTGTCTATATTGAAGAAAATCTCCTCTTTGTTTTTCTAGGGTTAAGAATGCAAAACTGCCCAATGCCTTGAGCTGCCTCTGCAGTAGCATTGCTTCTGCTGTTATGGTTAGCTCTTGGTCCAAAATAGGGTCGACTGTTTTGGACAAAAAGTATTGAGCTTCCTTCATTAAATTTTGCCGAAAATCCAGAGTCAATGGGACATAAGAGTCATAACAAAGGGAAACCACATCATAAGCACAAGGTCCAAGTCGAGCATCTTGAAAATCGATCACAATAAGCTCGTCTTCACCAAGCATTATGTTTCTTGAATGAAAGTCTCTATGAACAAAAAACTGAGGCCTGGAGGCCAGGAATTTTGAAAGCTTCTCAATATCCTCATATAGAAGGCTATTTTCATGTTTTGTGAGGATTAGTTGTAGATAATTCCGAAGGTATTTCTCCACAAAAAAGTGAAGCTCACTGGAAAGCTTATTTTTATCGAATGAACGCTCACACCAAAGCTCTCGTTTTGATTTCCTGATTTTTAGCATTCTTGCGATTACAGCAAATGCTTTTTGATAAACTTCTTCAATCAGTCTTTGATTTTTCTCTTTGTGTAGCTTTTTGATCTCTTGTTCAAACATATTGTCATCACAGTCTTCGATCACAATCTCACCATATTTCGGAAGGATATGATGAAGCTGAGGAACTCTAATTCCAGCTTTTTCTAGAATTCCTCTGAGTACCACCCAGTCATACTGGCTAGATTCTAGAGCTTTACGGTCCTCATCTCCAAGCTGCATCAATACCCAGCTTTTATTTAAACCGCTATCTGACATTCGAAAGTAACAACGATCAGAACCGTCACCAGCTAACCAGCTTATGGATAAGCCCCTGCCCTCGACCACCCGACTCAATGAGCTTATTGGGGACCTGGCCTGTCGGATATCTTTTGATACCATCATTAGCTCACACTTTTAGGAATTGAATTTCGGGACCTTTTTCCAACTTAATCTCTCCACTTTCAGAGAGAAACAGCTCCCCATCTAGAGTATAGGGCATTGGATTTTCGTACTTAATCGTTAATCCTTGTGAATAAAATCTTATTTTACCATACCCTTCACGATAGGGCTTTATTAAAAGAGTGGATAGAAACTTTCGTACGACTTCCCTAGCCTTGAGGTTAATGCAAAGGACATTAAAGCCCTGCTCCCCTTGAGAAATACTAGGAAACATTTTGATCCCATGAGGTATTTTAGGAACACTGGAGACCAGAACAGATAAAGACAAGACTTTTATGCTTTTTTGATTCGTAGGGCATATATCAACCACATCACCCTTTACAATCCGTCGAAACAAAGACCCATTGACCAAAGCAGACAATGCCGCTTTCACAACCAAGCTAGCTGACCCAAAGGAGCTCGTCTTATTCTTATAAAACTCTTGTAAAAACCGGGCACTAGTGCCATCTGCAAATAAAAACCCATAATCACTACCAATTTTTATCGTATTGAGCGGAAAGGCATTTTCCTCTTCTAGCAACGAGTGCTGCTCGATGAGCCTGAAGAGGTTTTCTTCAGGAGTGCCTTTGATGCCCAGGTTATCTGCAAGCATATTCATCGTCCCACCTCCCAAAAGAGCAATCTTTGGGAGTGGTTCCTCTTGATATGCATCAATAAATGCGGTAATTGTGCGGCTGATAGTGCCGTCTCCTCCATTTATGGCTACAACCTTGATGGCGCGGTGACGAAAGTCTTGAGCTACTTTGCGCAGCTCCTCCAAGTTGTTAGTCACCTCTAAACGTCCTTTTTCACCTGCTATATAGCTCAGAAGGTGCTGTCGCCTCGGATTTCGTTTGTTTAATTTAGAGTGCGGATTTGCTATGATGCCTATTCCAGCCATATTCAGGCCCTTATGAGGATTAACAATTATTCAAGCTGGATTACTAATTTCTAGAAGGTGATAACTCGTGAGCAAATTACCAATACCAGCTGGATCAAAGTCTCCAGCTAACATATCACCACTACAGCTATATCTCCAGGAAATCGCGAAGTATCCATTACTCGAGCCTGAAGAAGAATTGGAGCTAGCAAAAAAACACTATGAAAGCGACGATATCCAAGCTGCTCATCGCTTAATAACGTCTAATTTACGCTTAGTGGTGAAGATTGCGAATGATTTCAGAAAGGCTCAGGCTGGCTTGCTCGACCTCATTCAAGAGGGGAACTATGGCCTCATGCAAGCCGTAAAAAAGTTCAACCCATACAAGGGTGTGAAATTATCGAGTTATTCAGCCTGGTGGATCCGAGCTTATATTCTCAAATATCTCTTAGACAACAAAAGTCAGGTAAAAATAGCAACCACTGCAGCACAACGAAAGCTTTTCTACAACCTCCAAAAAGAGACGGACAAACTGCTTTCCGAGTATGATACGGTCGACCCCAAAATGATTGCAGAGAGCCTAGACGTTCCAGAAAAAGACGTCATTGAAATGCAGAAAAGGCTCCAAGCTCCTGATATGTCATTAGATGCCCCAATCAGCAACGACGAGGGCTCACAGGGCACCAGGGCAGACCTAATACAAGACCAAAACTCTGTTAACATTGAAGAGCTTCTTTCTGATGAGCAGGTAAAATACATTTTCTCTCAACACCTTGAGGAGTTTAAAAAGAACCTTAGTGGACGAGACCTCGATATTTTTAATAAGCGCTTGGTTGCAGATAAGCCTATGACTTTACAAGAAATAGGGGACTCCTATGGAATCTCCCGTGAACGAGCGAGACAAATAGAAGCGAGGATTGTCAAAAAACTGAAGGAATTTGTTAATGAAAAAGGGACGTTGGACGTTTAGTCCCAGCTACCATCAGTTAAGCTCGCACGAATTGCAGACAACTTGGATAGGGTACGCTTTTTCACTTCTTGCTTCCTTTCTCGCTGATCCATTCGACTGCTAGACCGTTCCTCTAAGGCCCCACAATCTGATGGCAACTCCTGAATGAAACGACTTTTTTTGCGCTCTTCCTTTTTAAATCCACTTTGCCTAACTGCTGCATAAGATAGAAAAAGCTCCGCTTTAGCTCTTGTTAACGCTACATAGAACAGGCGTCTTTCTTCAGCTATCTGCATATCCCCATCTTCAATACTGTTCTTGTGTGGTAGGCTCCCTTCTTCCATTCCCGCAATAAAAACAGCAGGAAACTCCAAACCCTTAGAAGCATGAATGGTCATGAGGGAAATGTGCATTGAATTCTCTTCTTCTGAATTGAACTTCTGCTCATCACCCAAGGTTAATGAGTCCAAAAGCTTGTAACAATCAACCTCTCCGCGTTCCTGCTCTTGGTCACCTGCAGTTTTTTCTAACCACTTAGGCAAGCTTTTCAAGTTATTGATTTTGTGCTTTCGACTTAGAACGTTTTTTGCGCCTTGCTTACAGTGCTCAAGCAAGCCACTTTTTTCGAGGATTGCATTTCCTAAGGCAGAACAATCGCTTGCAGTAGCAAGTGGCATGTCACACAACTCCTCCATAAGAGACACAAACCCTTGAATGGAGCGCTTACTAGCATGGGGCAATGCTGAATCTGAAAAATTTGCCATGATAGCAAAAGGCGAGCAGTTTTTAGATTTTGCAAGATTTTCAATCTGTTCCTGAGTTTTCAAGCCAATACCACGTGGTGGAGTGTTGATTATCCTCCATAGCGATAGGTGATCATCAGGGTTTATCACAAGTCTAAGGTAGGCCAAGAAGTCCTTCACCTCTTTTTTCTCGAAAAAACTTTGACCGCCAAACGTCTTGTAAAAAAGATTACACTCCCGCAAAGCTAACTCTATTGCTTTAGCTTGGGCATTGGCTCGGTATAATATGGAGATATCACAGGGCTTAAACCCTCTGCCGATTAGTGACAGACACTTTTCACTAATCCAACGAGCTTCTTCAGTCGGGTCATCAAGGCCAGCAATGACGATAGGCTTATTGATATCTGACTGGCTCCAAAGAGTCTTTTCCTTTCTGCGGAGGTTGTTTTTGATCACATGGTTGGCTGCTCCAAGAATCACATTGGAACAACGATAGTTCTGCTCGAGTTTTACGACCTTCGTTCCTGAAAATGTTCTCTCAAACCTCTCAAGGGTCTCAAACATAGCCCCTCGCCAGCTGTATATGGACTGATCATCATCTCCCACGACACAAATGTTTCCAGACCCCAAGGCAAGCTCTTCTAACACTGAAAACTGAGCAGCATTCGTATCTTGGAACTCGTCGACCAGCATGTATTGGTAAGCAGCCTGAAGCTTCACCTTGATTTTCTCGTGAGTTCTGAGCATCTTAACGACCTTGAAGATACAGTCATCAAAGTCAATTGCTCGATTGAGCTCAAGCTGCCTCTCATAAAGTGCATAAACAGCAGCTAGCAGCTCTGGGTCACACTCAGTCTGCTTTGGCAGGATGCCCTTGGTGAGATCTTCTGGGCTTATTAGTTCGTTTTTACATTGGCCAATCTGGGCATGAAGCTGATCAACCCGGTACAGGCCTGTCCAAGACTTCTCCTCCAATGCCCTGCGTACAAGGTCTAACTGATCTGAGGTCCCAACCAGAGAAAATTTAGACGGTAAGCCTGCATATTTCCCATAACTGCGCAATAATTTCAGACAAAAGCTATGAAAGGTGCTGATATGAGGAGCTTGGGCCCTCTTGTGACCGACCAAACCACCTATGCGATCTTTCATTTCCTTTGCAGCTTTGTTCGTAAAGGTCATCGCCGCAATGTGCCTAGGCAAAACTCCTCGCTCCATCATATGAGCGATCCGAAAAGTCACCACTCTGGTCTTTCCGGTGCCTGCTCCAGCAAGAATCATCATGGGCCCACGAAAATTGCACACCGCTTCTTTTTGTTCTGGATTTAATGTCTCAATATCAAACATAATTTAGTTCTTAATTATTTAAAAGCTACAGCCCACCCGAGGCCAATCCACCCTGCAATTAAAGCAAGCCCACCCAACGGGGTCACAGCGCCAAGCCATCGATACCCAGACGCAACCATGGTATAAAGAGAGCCAGAAAACAACACTATTCCGACACAGAAGCCTATACCAGCCAGTTTCAAGCCGGGATGCTCCACGTGGCTAGCCACCAGAGCAACCCCTAAGAGAGCTAAAGCATGGTACATTTGGTATTTAACTGCTAACTCATAGATTTGAAGATCAGCTTCTGAAATGCGTCCTTTTAGCCCATGGGCTCCGAAAGCGCCACATGCTACCGCTAAAGCTCCAAAAATACTACTCATCAAAACCCAAACAGTCCAACGCATCACCGTGTTCCTTTCTTTACAAGTTGCCAAACTGAATCATTTGGCAATTCAAAGGAAATTACAATAGACAAATGAGTCGCAATAGAGTCTCAGGATGCGGGCAACACAGGTTTAAAAATGAGGCTAAAAAATTGTTTTTATGGAATATTTTCTTACTCTTCATAGCTCTTCAGGCTGATCTCTTTTTCGCTTTTACCGACCAAGACGGCGGCAAAGGTGTCTCCTGTAATATTGATCGTCGTGCACATCATATCAATGATGCGATCAACAGCAGCCATAACTCCAATGACTTTGAGGGGGACCCCCACGCTTGACAGCACCACCGGCATGACAATAAGACCTGCTGCAGGGACCCCTGCACAGCCAATCGCAGCGATGGTCGAAGTGAGAACAACCTGTAGCATTTCCTTCGCACCAAATTCAATTCCATAAATATTGGCAGCAAAAACAGCAACAACTCCCATATAAGCTGACAAGCCATTCATATTAATCGTGGCGCCTAAAGGCAAAATAAAACTGACAATCCCTCTAGAGAGCCCAAGCCCCTCTTCTGCCACCTTCATATTTAGCGGGAGCGTGGCTGCACTACTGGTGGTGCTAAATGCTAAGGTCTGCACGGGTAGCATTTTCCGAAAGAATTGGCGGGGATTCATACGACCAAGAAGCATAAGCCCTCCTCCGTAAATGAAGAAGACGATGACGAGCATCGATACGAATATGACAAACACCACCCCCAAAAGAGCCTTCAAAACATCGATTCCTTGGGTTCCTGTTACAACAGCCATGAGCCCAAACACTCCAAGCGGAGCCAACTTCATCACAAGCTCAACCAGTTTAAAGACGACTGGCATGAGTCCATTAAAGAATTCCTCTAATGGTTTTGAGAGCTTCCCAGTTAAATTGATTGCAATGCCAATGAGAAAGGCAAAAAAGATCACCTGAATAATATTACCCTCAATGAATGAGGTGAAAACATTTGAGGGAACCATCCCTACCAAAGTTTCAAAGAAATTGGGGGGCTTTGAGGTGACTATCTCTGACCCAGTAACTGCTAAAGCTTGGATTTTTAGATCCTTACCGGGTGAAAATACTTGTGTCGACATAAATAGCGCGATTGAAGTTGCTCCAGCCATGGTCAAGATATAGACCGAAAGCGTTTTAAAGGCTATGCGCCCCATTTTCATAGGGTCTTTCATGGAAATAATTCCACAGACCATTGAAACAAAAACCACTGGGATCACGGTCATACTCACCGCTTTGATAAACAGATCTCCTAGGAACTTTAGGTGAATGGCTTTCTCTCCCAGTAGAAAACCCAAGCACACCCCTAACACTAGCCCAATAAAAACTCTTAGGGTGGGATTAAGCCTAGGCCGCTTAACCCATGCTCCTGGCTCTTGTTGAAATTGGCTAATCATAACATCTTTCTATTTCACTCAAAGGAAAGCGACATACACAAGGTGGCAAAGGCACGGATCATACTGGATGGATTAGAAAAAGGCTGTAGCTAATTCCTAAACATCGTAAATTAATTAATTTTTATGAGTCTCAAAAATGGGCAGGCTAGTCTTCTTGGATATAGCTCTCGTAGTTTGCTGAATTTATTAGATTTTTCGCAGGCTCACTGAGCTGAATCTTGATCAACCACCCCTTATCATAAGGTGATTCTTGAATTTCCTCTGGGTTGTTGGCAACTAATTTGTTGACTTCAATGACCTTAGCTTCCCCAGGCATGTACAAATCTGAGACCGTTTTCGTAGATTCGATCGTCCCAAAAGAGTCTCCTTCATGGAACTCTTCCCCAACATCCGGCAGATCTACATGCACAATATCACCAAGTTGTTCAATCGCATAAGCGGTAACCCCCACTGTGACGGTTCCTGACTCACCAGTCACCCACTCATGATCCTTCGTATAAAATAGGTTTTCAGGACAATCCATATGCTCCTCCTTAATTGGTCTCAGTCTTTTGTTTTTGCCTTGTAGAAAGGTTTTTTTACAAGCTTTGCGTTTTTATGCTTTCCCCGTACGTTCACCTGAACGAGATCACCAACAACAGCCTTATTGGAGGCTATTAATGCCAGGCCACCACTTCCTCCCACACTAGGAAAAACTGAACCACTGGTCACCACGCCAATGTCCTCTCCATCCTTCAAGATCTGCATCCCTTTTCTTGGAACCCCCTGATCCTCAAAGAGGAAGGCAGCTATTTTTCTAGACACCCCAGCGGTTTTCTGACTAGCTATAGCGCTCTTTCCACAGAAATCCTCACCACCCAGCTTAGTCGCCCATGAAATGCCAGCCTCTAAAGGGCTTACCGATTCATCCATGTCATTACCATAAAGTAGGTAGCATGACTCAAGACGAAGGGTATCCCTCGCTCCCAAGCCAATTGGTTTTATCTGAGTCTGAGGCTCCGTTGCAAGCAGTGCCTGCCAACATGAAGCGGCAGCACTATTAGGAAGATAGATCTCGTAGCCCTTCTCTCCTGTGTAGCCTGTCCTGGCAAGTTTACACACTGACCCACCAAATGAAATATCAGCAATGTGCGTATAGGGAAGGCCAGCGATCCGTTCTTGATCCTGGGCATTCACGAGGCTTAAAACGGCAGCTTCACTGTTGGGCCCCTGGACTGCTATTTGACTCCAGCCTTCAGAGGCATTTTCTAAGTCCACCCGCTCAAACCTGGAAGCACCCTGCTTAAACCACTCGAAATCCTTAGTAATATTTGCTGCGTTGACGCATGCAAAAAATTCTTCTTCACCTGTTTTGTAAAGGATAAGATCATCGATCATTCCACCATTTTCATTACAAATGGCAGTATATTGACCTTGGCCAACATCAAGCTTGTTAACATCGTTGATGGTTAAATACTGTAAGTATGTCTGCGCATCTCTGCCTCTTATCCAGAATTCTCCCATGTGGCTGACGTCAAATATTCCCACTTTTTCACGAACATGGTGATGCTCAGCAAGAACTCCGTCGTAAGATATGGGCATCTTCCAGCCACTGAAATCAATCAGCTTAGCCTTAAGAAGCGAGTGCTGTTCATATAAAGCCGTTTTCTTCAAATCTTTGCCCTCAATCAAAATGCTAATACATAATCATTAAAAAGATTTGTGCAGCAAACGAAAGTCTTATCATAAACACTCGATATTTTCACGCTTTGTCAGGAGCAGTGACATTTGTTAGACTCGTGCTGCTATGAAATTTAGAGGAATCCTCATGTGCTAGTCTGTGCAAAACAGAGATATATCTCGCACCAAACAACTTTAAACTGTTAAACCTAAACGGTAGTAAAGCATACTTTATGGACTCAAGAAACCTCGACCTAAGCGCAATTCTTATCACCTTAAACGAAGAAAAACGTATCACTCAAGCAATAGAGAGTTTACCAATAGGCTCAGAAGTTATTGTGCTAGATTCAGGTAGCACCGACAAAACAGTTGAACTTGCCAAAAAAGCTGGAGCGCAGGTTAGCACCAGAGGTTTTGACAACTACGCCTCCCAAAAAAATGCTGCTTTAGATCTTGCCACCCGAAAATGGGTGTTATCAATCGATGCTGATGAAGTTTTAAGCCGTGAGCTTTGCAATGAAATCGCTGGACTCATCCAGTCTTCCCAGATACCAAATGCGAAAGCCTTCAGGCTGAAGCGTCGCCTCATTTTTATGAATAGAACTATGAAATATGGAAAAACATCCGACCAACCCATAAGGTTGTTCATGAACGGAGAAGCATCATTCAAGAATGCAATTCATGAAGAGCTAAATATATCAGGAAAATCCGCATCACTGAAAGGCTGTTTGTATCACTATAGCTATGAGAATATCACGGATTATTTTGACCGTTTTAATAAATACACCAGCAAAATTGCCTTGAAACATTATAAAAATGGCAAGAAGGTTGGCGTTTCTCACACGCTACGACCATGGATAGAGTTTACAAACCGTTATTTTATCCGCCTCGGTTTTCTTGACGGATATCCAGGATACTGCTATGCCCTCTTAAGCAGCCTCTATGCATTTGTAAAATATTCAAAATTAAAAGAGCTCTATAAATCAAGGAAGTAGGTGGCAATGAAAGCAAAAAAGATTTGGCACCTAATATCAAACCGATGGTTTAGCGCTATCACTGCTTATGCTATTAATGCAGCCAAAGCACTTGAAATCCATGGCCATCAGTGCGTTTTTTCTCCAATCAAAAACACCCCAGGGGAAGTGAAAGCTCTCGAAAATAATCTCAACACCATCAGCTTCCCTGGCTTTGGACTCCCCCAATTTATTCGGTTTTTGAGCCTTTTTAGATCAATTAAACCTGATGTCATCATATTGTATGGAGGCCCCGAAGAGTTTTTGTGCAAGTTTTTGCCAAAAAATTCTTCTGTGATCATCCTTAGGTTTCAAGGAAATGCACTCAGATCTAAGTCACAAAAATCCCCTTGGCTATTTGAATATTCCCATAAGCACATTGATTTACTGTTATGCCCCAGCAAAAGAATTAGCCATGCGTTTAAAGGGTTTAAAAACCTACCACCAGTGTCTACGGTCAGCTTAGGGGTTGATACGGGAGTCTTCAAGCCCCACCCACAGGCAAACCCTTTCAACCATTCGAAAAGACCAGAAGTTTTGATATTTGGTCGCCTCGACCCCATCAAAGGGCACAAAGAGTTCATCAGTATATTTGCTCAGTTTTTAAGAAAATGGCCCCCCACCAAGGACCCGAAGCTACCAGTGCCGTGCCTACACATTGTGGGTTTACCAGCAAATATTTCTCAGGACCAACTTGAACGAGACGTTAAGACTCATGAGCTTAAATTAGGTGAGGATGTTCTCGTAACCTGTCACAAAGTTGATGACCCTGCTCTACTTCTAAGCAACGCATGCTTAGGGGTTGTTCCTAGTTTGGGCTCTGAAGAAATTTGTAGAGTCGCACAGGAGTTTCTTCTTTGTGGCACCCCAGTTTTCGTTTCAGGGGTTGGTGCCCTTGAAGAAGTTCTCTTTGTAGGTGCTGGGGAATCCTATAAAGGAAAGTCTAAGTCTGATGTGGCCTTACAGCTGCAGAAACTCATTGAAAAGAGCATCACAGAAACCAGCATTTCCAGAGACCTACGAGCTTCCATGGCTAAAAACTTGTTCTCACTCCATTCAATGGGAGCAAGATTAATCAATGAAATCAATTATTTATCCAAGTAAGTCCTTCACAACCTCTCGTTCGCTCACTAACTCATCTGAGGTCTTTTTCAATTTAGCTTGGGCGTTGGCGCTTAAGTTAAAGTCAGAAGCTATCTCATACTTGCCTTGACCCAATGATTTAATCGGAAAAGAGAACATCAGCCCCCTAGGAATATCGTACAGCTTGCCGTCACTTGGCACTGCTGCCGAGAAGCATTCGCCAGGTTTTGAGGGAGTGATAAAACGCTTGATGTGATCAAGGCAAGCTGATGCAGCCGATGCAGCTGATGATTTCCCTCTTGCTGCAATAATTGCTGCTCCACGTTTTTGTACACATGGGATGAATTCTGACTCAAACCAGTTGTGGTCTGAAATAACCTCAGGTGCTGCCTTGCCATTAATGCTTACATTTTCATAGTCTGGGTACATGGTGGTAGAGTGGTTTCCCCAAACAATCATGTTTTTGATGTGTTCCACCCCTACCCCAGATTTTTTGGCAAGTTGAGCTTTTGCCCTGTTTTCGTCTAAAGCAGTCATTGCTGAGAATTGAGTGGCAGGAATTTCGCGGCAATTATGCTGGGCAATAAGTGCATTGGTATTGCATGGGTTGCCTACCACCACCACCCGAACATCTGCAGCAGCTTTGTTTAATGCTTGCCCTTGGCCAACAAAAATCGGCCCATTAGCTTTAATTAGATCACTTCGTTCCATACCTGGACCACGCGGCATGGACCCTACCAGCAGGGCCCAGTTGACACCTTTGAAAGCTTCTTCAGCCTTATCATAGCAATCCACTCCTGCCAGAGTGTCAAAGCCACAATCATCAATCTCCATAGCTGTTCCCTCAGCTGCTTTGATTGCCTGAGGAAGCTCTAGCAAATGTAGGTGCACTTTTTTGTCATGACCAAACACTTCTCCCGAAGCTAGCCTGAACAGCATACTATACCCAATCTGACCAGCTGCCCCAGTTATTGCTACATGTACGGTTTCCATACAACCCCTCTCCTTTTTTTGTTTGAGGTCACTGATTATCCTAATATTGCTTAGGAAGCAAGCATCGCGCCTAAGACTACGCTTACTATAACGAATTACGAATTTTTTTAGCAAAAAAATAGGCTTTTGATAGTATGCTCGCTCAAGTTAAATAACGCATGTATTCTTTTTCTCAGTGAATCTGCAATTCCCTATTAGAACCTTTGATAGAATGTATGTTTAAATTGTTAAGAAGATTTGTGTTGGATATTAGTTTGTATGCAGAAGCAAGCCGTTTATGTTATAGAAATTTACTCAGCATGTCCATAGGTGCTTAGACCAAGGAAATGTTTATGCCACAGGCAAACCAAAAACCTGAAACATTGCGGATTGTCTCGACAGAAGATGGGCTTCATCTGAAAGATAGTATCCTATGGCTTGATGCATATTCAACAGGCCAGCTTTCCTTTTTGTCTGTCGCTAGAGAAAGCATCAAAAACTTGCTTCCTCAGGTTATAGCAACTGAGGAAACCGTCAAGGTTTTAGAGGCTTTTAGAAAGAAGCCGAATGCATTAGTTTGCCAATATAACCGCCCTTTTTCAATTGGTCAGCTCAAGATGGAGTTGCTCCCTTCAGGACACTCATTTGGGGGTGCACTCCTGTATTTGGAAACCGGCAACCAATCCCTTTTATATGCCCCAAGCCTTCAAACTCTAAAAATTCCAACACATCGGCAGCTACAACTAAAAAGAGCCAAGACCCTCATACTCAAAGCACAGACTCCCGACCCTTTGCAGAGCCCATCCAAGACTCGCAATCGAGAGAAAGAAGCTTTTTTGGACCAGATCCTTAGCTATTTCAAGGGTGGAAAATGGCCCCTTATTTTCTGCAAGACATTGCCAACTGCTCAGGAAATAACCAAATGGCTATGTGAGCATGATGTCCCCTTAGCTGTTCATCACCAGATTTATAAGGTTAACAAAATCTACGAGTCCTATGGATCAGAGCTAGGAAACTATTCGCAGTTCTCTCAACGTCGATCGAAGAACAAAGTGGTCCTGTTTCCCTACCACCCGACTAAAAAAGGTAAGCTTCCAAGTGTATCTGATCGCCCATTACTCGTTATCAAAAACGACCTAGAACCTTTGCCAAGCTCCATTATCCAGGACCGTATTGATGGTTGTTTCAACCTAAATGCTTCTAGCTATGGGACAGATTTCAGCGAAGTGATTGAAAGGGTAAAGCCAAAAGAAGTTTATTTTTTCGGACCATATTCAAAGCAGTACTATGAAGCATTCAAAAAAAACGTTAGCTGCTCAGTCAAAGCTCTTTTTTCAAATGACCAGCCACCTCTGTTTTAGTGGGCAGAGGATTTGATACGCTTCTCAATGTCTTTTAACCATTGCTTATATAACCTGAAAATTTGCCACCTAACTCCTAGCTCCCACTGGTCGATGATCGAAACCATTTCTCTAAAAGACCGACAGCGCAGCAAACTATAGCCTATTTTTGTCACTTGCTTTTGATCGATAGCTGCGGTCGACGGAAAATCAGGGTTTTCAAATAGGGTTAAATCACTTGGCGAAAACAAAATATGATGACCATGAATGCCCTCATAATAGATAACCTGCCAAAGAGGCGGAATCTCGATAGCCATATGCTTCTGCCATTGATCCGTCACTGAAAATAGACTCATGAACATGTTCCTCTAATAGTGTTCACAGAATTCCAAAAAGTGGAAGTTTTCACTGACAAAAGCAAATATTAGACCATTCAGGCGCATCAGCTAAGCACCTAATATCACTGAGGTGGGTAACACTGAAATTGACTTCTTTGTAATCAGCTGTCTAAGGGCTTCCTTTCAGCATGAAGGTTGGGCGACTGTGATATAATTGCACAGATCAGACTAGGGCGCATAAAAAGCGATCGTAAATTCGGAGACCACAAATATTGAAGTATTTTCAGCTTCTTATCGTAACGATCACCTTATACTACTACTCATGCTTGTTGTCTTTTTCTCCTCATGCACCATCTCCTTTTTCTGTCACACTCCCAGAAGCTGCCATTGAGACCCACTCTGGGAAATGGGGCTCCCTATTCGTTGGCGCCACCATCTATTACCTTGGATTAGGTGCCTACGTTCTACCTATTATTCCCCTTATCTACAGTGTCTTATCTGCTATTGGTTACCCTTTGTGGGTCAAGCTCTGGAAAGTTTTATTAGCTTCAGTCCTCTTTGCATTGGCAGTTAGCCAAGTTTTAGACAGCCTTTGGCCCACTCTTTTTGTCAAGCAACACCCAATAGCTAGCGCAGGTTCGATTGGCGCAATGATCAGAGCTTGGACCCAGCACAACTTCGGGAGTTGGGGGACATTGAGCCTGATTGTGGTCAGCCTCGCCCTCGGGTCTATTATGCTGATTTCAAAACAAAAGATAGAAATCACCAAAAACAACATCCCTGATAGGGATAAAAAAAAGGAGCAGTCCGCAGATGGTTTTTAGTCTTAAATGCATTTGTTTTTTTTCATTTACTTGCCTTCTGATCGGATGCGTTCCTCAGTTTGTCCCAGTAGGACAAAGCCATTTTGAAGATAGAAACGAGTTGAAAGCAGCAAAACAGCCTCAGGGAGCACTCCAGCCTCAGAGTTCGCGGCAATCAACCATATACCCAGTGGACTCCCAAACCTTTAACTTGATGATTCCTAGTGAAGAGGTCTGGAATGCGGCGATCAATGTGCTCATGCGCAACTATAACCTCACTATTATTGATAAGCAAAACGGGGTCATAACCACTGAGTGGGACAGCTTTTATCTCAACAGACAAGTCTTTCGCAACAAAGTATCCCTGAGAATAACTCCCCACAACTTCAGGCATAGTAAGTTGATGATCATAAACAATATTGAATCCTTGCAGGAAGGGTCATCAGCAGGCACAGGAGCCTTTGGAGCCATTTGGGTCCCCAGCCAGGATCTTGCTGGGGAATCTGCCCGTATTATCAAAAGCATCGCAGCCTTACTTAGACAACCCCCTCCCGTGATCCCTCCTGATATGCTTTCTCAGGCTAGCGAAGCCCGATAGAAATGTGTCATTAAATCAGGGCCCTATCAAAAAACTGTATCTGCTCCCTCTTGCTTTCAAGAAGGGCGACCTTACATTAGCTCTGTTGGAAGCTTTACTAGAGCCATGAAACAACACTGTGAGGAAGAATCAATGATAAAAAGATTTGGCTTATTCGCCCTTGTCAATATAGCTATCATGGTAACAATTAGTTTTGTTATCAGAATATTAGGACTTGAGCCCTACCTTTACGGCTACGGGGTAGGTTATGAGGGGATTCTGCTTTGGTCCCTTATTTGGGGTATGGGTGGAGCCTTTATCTCACTCATGCTGTCAAAAACACTTGCCATCCATTCGCTTGGACTAAAGGTGATCGACCCGGGCACCATGGATAGCTATGAGCGCGGGCTGGTTAGCACCGTCCATAACCTTGCTAGAGGAGCAAAACTCCCTGCTATGCCTACAGTAGCTCTGTATGACAGCCCAGAGATCAACGCCTTTGCAACTGGACCGTCAAAAAGCAATTCATTGGTCGCTGTATCCACAGGCTTATTACGCAATATGAACGAAAATGAGGTGAATGCAGTTCTTGCCCACGAAGTTTCACACATTGCCAATGGTGACATGGTGACCATGACTCTGGTTCAAGGCGTGGTTAACGCATTCGTGCTCTTTTTTTCAAAGATTATCGCCCGTATTGTCGCATCTAGCATGCGTGGAGATGAGCGTGGGCCGTCTTACATGCTTGAATTTATGATCCAAATACCTTTGCAAATAGCCTTTGGCCTTCTCGGTTCAATTGTTGTCAACTGGTTCTCTCGCCAGAGAGAGTTTCGCGCTGACGCAGGCGCTGGAGCTTTGGTCGGGCGACACGATATGATTGCAGCGCTAGAACGGCTCAAGCGAAATTCCAACCTACCAAAAGACGCTGTCCATGATGAGCCAGCTTATGCCAGCTTGAAGATATCCGGGCGTGAGGCGTTCGCTGCTCTTTTCAGCACTCACCCACCTCTTGAGGATCGCATCAGCAAACTCAAAGAAATCGGGTAATTGCAAGTCGAATATGAGTCTTTTCTTTACCGCCGAGCGCACCCTGAAAGAAAAGACTTTATTTTTTCATACACCTTGAATAGTGTGTCGCAATACACCTACTTCTGTTACGACAGAAGTAGGTGTATTGCGGAGAGATGGCCGAGTGGCTGAAGGCGGCGGTCTTGAAAACCGTTGT
This sequence comes from Oligoflexales bacterium, assembly GCA_013215275.1. Classification (GTDB taxonomy): domain Bacteria; phylum Bdellovibrionota_B; class Oligoflexia; order Oligoflexales; family Bog-1112; genus JABSRF01. The sequence goes on from JABSRF010000039.1 coordinate 17,606, forward strand.
AGGGCAACTTACCGGGGGTTCGAATCCCTCTCTCTCCGCCACTAAAACAATACACTCCACACGGAGAGATGGCTGAGTGGCCGAAAGCACATCCTTGCTAAGGATGCGACTGGGTAACTGGTCCGTGGGTTCGAATCCCACTCTCTCCGCCAATTCCTAATATTAAGAAATCACTAGAAAAATCAGGCATATTTAACCACATAGACAAACTTTGTGCTCGTGCATAAGCCACTAGAGTCGAATATGTTGAAATGACGAGGATTTACAGGTCTCCCTAAATGTGCACGCCTGAATGACAAGATCGACTAAGCCTTCTACGTAGGGGCGATGGCCATCGAAGCCAATAAACACCTAACCCAAATCCGAAAAAGCTAAGGACACACTTTTTTCGTTCCACGATATGCGCGTAAAATTGCGCAAGACGTGGGCAGG
>JABSRF010000390.1 GCA_013215275.1 Oligoflexales bacterium
GTATCACAGGTTATCTAAAGTCGCCCTGCGAAGCGATGAAAATTTTTCTTCTGCACTTAATCTAGCAATCCGCCATTGGAGGACTAAAGGGATATTGCCAAAGGGGCATTCTAACTACAGCTCCAGCTTGCTTTATTATGATGTCGATCATAGTTTTACTTTTCTTGAATTTACCCGAAGAAAAACAAAAACCGGCCATATTTTGGAAGGGTAAGGATGTCATTACATTTACAGATATGCTCATGATCGTTAGAAGAGAAATTTGGATACAGTGGATTTTTAAGAACCCCTTGTCCTCAAAAGGGTTTCGGAAAGTAGACCCTAAGTTCATGGAATCCTTGTTATACGGATTGGCACCATGCGATTAGAGTAAAAAAAATGGCAAGAGTCGAGCTAACTAGTAAGCGTCCCGAAATGAAATTTCCGGCTAATGCGAACTATCCTGATCTCAGTGACTTCAGTCGCTTAGCGAATGAATCTCCCTCATCAAGGGACAGAAAACGCTTTTCCCGGATAATAGCTAAGGAACGGGTAACGAAAACAACGACTAGCTTGCAGCTTTTTGGCTCACCTGCATTATTCTTTCGAGCCAATTCAGCATGTGCTCAAGAACTTCGGATTTGTTGCTCTCGTTAAATATCTCATGACGCGCACCTTCAAAAATCCTACAGTCCACCGACTTAAGCCCGGCACTTTTTAAACTCTGCTCTAGTTTTTGCAAGCCATTACCCTTGCTAACTGGGTCTTTTGATCCTCCCATGATGAGAATGGGAAGATCTTTAGGGATTAAGCTTTGATTCTCTTTGTTAAAAACCTGGGATAAGCCACCTAAAAAATCGATCCACATTTGATTTGTGCACAGGAAGCCACACTGAGGGTCGCTAAGGTATTTGTCTACCTCTTCTGGGTCCCTTGATAGCCAGTCGCATGTGGTTCTAACTGGTTTAAACTCTTTGTTAAACGATCCAAATGATAGGGTATCTAGAAAAGTGCTCTTTCCTCGAGGCCCCATTCTTTGAGACTCCAGCCAAGGTAGTAAACGAGCTACCTGCATAAATGAGGACGATCCATAATTGGACCCAGATAATATGACTCCCCTGAGAGTCTTGCCGTGCCTTATCATATACTGCTGAGTCATAAATGAACCCATACTATGACCAATCATAAATACTGGCACGTTGGGGTGCTTTTCTTGGATCGTTTCGCGCACTTGAAACAGGTCTTGTATGATAAGATTCCAGCCATCTTGGTCGGCGTAATGTCCTTTATCCTGGGTTTTAGCTGTCTTTCCATGGCCCCGATGGTCATTGGCATATACCGCATAGCCATGTGGGAGAAGAAACTTAGCAACATGGTCATAGCGAAGGCTATGCTCGGACATTCCATGGACTATCTGAATAATTGCCTTTGGAGACTCCTGCCCACTCCAGTAATGGGTTGTGATTGGTGTGTTATCAGTAGCGGTAACTTGCAAGGTCTCTAGCATGGCATTATGATTCCTTTAGTTGGCTCTTGAGGGAAAAGTTATGAGTGCTTTATAACACATTGATGCAAGCTCATGCACTATCATTATAGGTGGCTCAGGGTCCTTTCCAACGGAACTAAAATTGGTACAATGAAATAAAAGTTTTTTTGCAACTAAGGAGTTGTACCATGCCAAGAGCACCTAGGTATTTGTTCCAAGTGATTTTTTTATGCTTGAGCCTATTTGGGGCTTGTGCGGAATAGACGCCCTATCCAGAAGTTATCACCCTTAACCAGGCTTCCTATGACTTTGATTGTCAGGTTGAGCAAATAAAAGTTAGACCATTAGGCAAGCACCGGTATGTTGCGGAAGGCTGTTATAAAAGAGAGATTTATATTTGCAACGCAGGTTTATTGACCCTTGAATCATCCATTGAGTGTAAGCAGCAGCTCAGTCCACTGCCTACCGTTGACAGTGGAAGCAACAAATAAGCGAGAACCTATTTGTTCTCTGGATCTTGAAAGTAATTTCCACCCTACATAAGCTTGAAGTTACCCTCATTAACTATAGACACAAAACGGAGTCCATTTGTTTGAGGTAGAGGATGGTATTAATCCTCTGTAATGCTTACAACTTTGGCAGTCGTAAAATATTCTTGAGTTTTGTAACAAAAAAGTCTTATATTGAAATATCTTACAGAATTGGTTTGACATTTAGCAATTTAGGCATAATAACAATCTGTCCTGCTTGGATAGCTTTGTCCAAGGGTTTACTATTAGGTTCTAATAGGCGAGGAAACTCGTAACTGCTTTGTTTTACTGATTTTAATGTTAATCTATCTTGCGGGAAACATGAAGCATTTAACAAAAGATCAAGCGAAGAAAATTGCTGAGCTGACATCACAAATTTTTCAGCAGGGGCCTACTTGGGTTTTTCAGGAAATGGACTTGGATACAGGCGTCCATAAACTTACCCGTGGTCTAACTGAAAAAGCGGCAAAACAAAAATTGAAGTCGTGGAGACGTGAGAAAGTCGAGCAGCTATTGCGATCCACTCCTGAAGCTACCGCATTTACCCTTAGGACTTGGCATACTAGCCCTGCATGGAAGGGTGAGGGTGTTTGGCATTGGGCACAAACATCTTGGTACACGACGCGCGAAGAAGCTGAGCAAGCAAAAGAAAAGATCAATCAAAAAGGCAAATTACGGTGTGAGGTTTACGAGACCATTACCGAAAAGGTGCCAGGACACTTCAGCGTAGCTTAAGCTTCCACTGACCCATCATATGCCTTCACATTTCACCTGCTGATGCTGATTTGCGATTCTAACTTCAGCTAAAACAAGGTGTAGCAAACCACAACAATCACAGATACTGCAATAAAGTTAAGGACTAAGCCTTCTCTGACCATCGATTTAATCGGTATTCTTTGGCTGCCGAAGACGATGGTGTTCGGTGCTGTTGCCACTGGGAGCATGAAAGCGCAGCTTGCTGCCATTGCGGCCGGGACCATTAGCACCGCAGGGTCTATCTTTGCAGAGCTAGCCGCAGCCGCGAGGATTGGCATCAGTAGGTTTGTGGTTGCAGTATTACTGGTAACCTCTGTTAATAAGCTGACCGCAAGGGTCAATATTGCAATGACAGAGATGCTGGGGTAGGCACCAAACCGAAAAATCAGCTGACTGATCTCTGCGCTCAAACCACTTTGCACAAATGCCTTTGCAATTGCAATCCCTCCCCCAAAAAGCAGGATCACATGCCAAGGAATCGTACTAGCTGTTTTCCATTCTAATAACCTTCCTCCTTGACCATCAGATAATGCAAATAACCTGAGTTCGACAGAATTATATCGCCAATTGCATATTCCTGTCTAAATATTGCTCAACTTCATGTGAAGT
>JABSRF010000391.1 GCA_013215275.1 Oligoflexales bacterium
TATGGTTTCGACTATCAATAGATTCAGATACTAGATGAGTTTAGTATGGTGCTACTTTGTGGAAACTTCTGATCAAAATGAAATACGCCAAAACCAAGGGGTATGTTTTATATCTCCAGTGCTTTCTAGTCGCTGTCTTTGTATGCAAGTTTGGCACTCGAAAGCTTGTTGCTATGAGCCAAAATGGGGCAAGCCATAGCTCTGGAATAGGTGATTCGAAAAGCCAAGGTAATTCAATCACAGAAAAGCTGACTCAGCTGCATAGGTTGAAAGAAAACCTTCAAGAACATGGGCTTGCACTTAAAAAGCTGGTCAATTCTTTAGATGCCAAGGAAGAAGTCCTTCATCAAGCTGAGGTAAAGGTTAAGTCACTGGCCAAACAAATTTTGCAGCTCGAGAAGAAAGCTTCCAGCCAGGCTGTCTTTTCCAACTCTTTGGTGGGATTGATTGCACAGCATGAGGGAAAACTTAAGGCATTAGCGGTCCTTTTACCGAAAGGGAAATCGGCATTGAGTCACCTGAAACAGAAACATGGAGTGCTTTCAAAAGATCAAAGTTTTTGGTTTGAGGCTGTTTCCTCTCTGAATCAAATCATTGAAACCGAAGCTCGTACGCTGGCTGCACTCATTCATAAAAACAGCGAATCTGACCCCCGGTCTTTAGCTCTGCTTCAAACTACAAAACGGTCCGAAATTGCATATCTTGAGCGAGACTTGGCAAAAGCTGTCAAAATGCTCACACATCATCAAGGTTCAAGCTCAAAAAATTTTGAAAAAGTCTCAAAACTAGAACAAATATTGGATATTAGCGGAAAAAAATCTTATGAACTAGAGGTAGAGAAGACAAAGCTTACCAATCAGCTGAGCCATGCGAGAAAGGTCGAGAAGAAGGCGTTGCATCAGCTCGTGAAACTAAGAGCAAAGCTTCATGCTCATAAAGAACAAAGTGCTTATTATAGGCAGGGAACGGTTCATCTCGAACGGGAATTATCAAGGCAGCGGAAAACTTTAGCTAATATAGCTGAGAAATACAGTATCACAAGGGCCACAACTCAAAGTTTAAAAGAGAAGTCTAGCGAGCGTCAAATCAAAGTCAATTCTAACGATAAGGTCTATCCGTCGAAAATGGCACAGCAAGTCATGATGACTATAAAAGGTCAGGAAAGCCAGATTAAAAATATGGATAGCGTTATAAAGGAATGTGAGAGCCATATCGATAGGCAGCAAGGAGAGTTGAGTGTTAAAAATCAGGTCCATTGGCAGAATTTGAAGCGACTAAAACAAGCAGAAGAGGAACTAAAGCTAGTGCGCTTAGCTTTGCAGGAGGCAAAGAAGACCATCATCATTAAGAATAAAATTTTGAAGAAGCTAAACCAGGAAAACCGAGCGTTGAAACTCGATAAAGCTATGGGAAAGTTAAGTCGTAAAGGGGAAATAAACTTACATTCAATCCCTAGTACTCATAGTAACAACTCAATACTAGCGACTGTGGCTGAAAGTGCAAATTGATTTCTTACCACCCCATGGTTCTATAAACGGTGTGTGGTTGATCTAAGTTTCTTAAAGGGGTCTATTTTTTATGTCGATACCAGATGAATTGAAAGGTTGTCCCCTATTCTATGAGATGTATGAAAAGGAAATTGAGAAGATTGTTAAGCGTGGCTTGGTGGGAACCTATCAGCCTGGTGAGGTAATTGTAGCTGATGGAGTAGAAGGAGATGAGATTTTCGTTGTCCTAGATGGTAGGCTGGTCGTGCAGAAAAAGACCCCAGCTGGAGTGATTGAAATTGCACCTTTGGTCAAAGGTGATGTTTTTGGTGAATTGGTCTTGCTAGATGAAAAAATCAGATCGGCAGATATAGTAAGCATCGAAGTTTCTGATGTGCTCGAACTTTCCTATAGTCAGATCTTTAGCCTCTATGAAAAAGAACCAAACATATTTGGTGTGCTGATGTTAAATGTGTCCAGGCTTCTCGCAAAAAGATTAAGGGCAACTAATAAGATCATTGTTGAACTGAGGAAAGAAAAATCAAGTGAACTATAAACATGTAAACATTCTATCGTCAGTATTAAGCTGAGCTAATCATTACCGTCAATTATTACCAAAACATTACATCTAAATATTGCCATTCGTTGCTTATTTTTCTTTGACATTGTTATTGAATTTAACGTTTTAATTCATTATTTCTCTTAGGAATAATTTCATGAAATTTAAGTAGTCAAAATTATTTAGTAATTGAGCAATTTTCAATCCTTTGAAATATTGCAACTTTATTACCATGATGAGGTATAATTTCGTATTGCTTCGAAGGCCTTTTTTGAATTGCAATAAATCGATTGCCTCTTATACTATCCGGCGTGTTCTGAATTTTTTGTTTTTACAAAATTGTTGTCGTATAGATTGGAAAACTAGCAATGGAAATCGATAGAATACTAAAAAAGATATCTAAGTACCTTTTCGAGTATCGACGAAAAAATGAAATCACACAGTATGAGATGGCCCATGTCATTGGATTGTCTATCTCTCGTTATTCGGAAATTGAAAGAAATATGGGGCATGCAGGGTTGGCACTGAAAACCTTATTGATCATTGCAAATTTAGAGCATGATTCCATCACAGATTTTTTTCGAACTCTAGAGAGTGAGAAACCGATCAGCAAAGTCAGAGGCAATGAGGACCCTTTGACAAAGCACTTCGAGCAGCTCAATAAACCACAAAAAACAGCCTTTTTGAAACGGGTCCAAAAAAACAACCCAAAACACAAGACCATACCAAATAAACTAAAATGGTCAGTTGATCTCATGAATATGATGCTAGAGGGAAAGCCTGAACAATTAGAGGAAATGGAGCTTATGATCCTCAACTACTATATGAATCAAATCAACAAAAATGCCGACACCAAAAAAGCCGTAAAAGGTCGAGCTAATAAACTAATAAAGAATATGTAAGCAACGATAGCTCTCTGTAAAAACCTCTGTGAAGCCTTGGCTACACAGACAGCTGTTGTGACGGATGGACTCCCCAACCTCAAACGGTCTAGCTTCCTGCGAATAAAATAGACTCTAAAATTTGTCTTAGGACTCGCACTGGCTAAGGGTCTATTTTCGAGGTAAAAATAAATAGAAATCTTAAAAAAACTAATCCCACATCTTTTGACGTGGGATTACTTAAGGAGGGGTACTATGAATATCATAGTACATGCAAGGTAGAGGCCAACTTTCGATGCCTATATAGGGGCGAAATATTTGGGCTATCGTGTGGTCAACCTATAGTGGACCCTGTTTTTAGGACCATTTGATAAGTAAAACTCCTAAATGTAACATGCTGAATTTACATAAGGAGAAAAAGGCATGGTTC
>JABSRF010000392.1 GCA_013215275.1 Oligoflexales bacterium
CTTATGTAAATTCAGCATGTTACATTTAGGAGTTTTACTTATCAAATGGTCCTAAAAACGGGGTCCACTATAGGGCTTGACTAATCTTGATGAGCTGATTGATATAATCAACAAGTTTCAGTTTTTGTTGTTAACGGAGCCTTATCTGGCTTTTGCTCAGTTAAGTGATTTAAATGACGACTTTTCGACTTTCTTGAATTCATTGAAGCGGATGTATTATTCAGGCCTTTCTCCCTTGAAGCCAGTTCAAGGAATGGTGCGAAATCTCATGGATGCACGCCTATGGTTGTTTAAAAGATATCAGTTAGAAAGCTTGTTGGTAGGACGGCTTTTGCTTGTTGTATGCATCGTCAGTGCCTTTAAAATTATGTTAGCTATACTAGTGCCTTTAAGATCTATGGATATTTATTTTCTTATTTTTGATACTAGGGTCTTGTTTGGTGGTGTGTTTGTTTACTATACGAAAAAAAAGTATTTTGAATGGTTTTACCCCACGCATTGGTTTTGGGATTTTGGGATGTCTGATACGGGTCGTTTATGGATAGAAGCAAAGTTTAACGGAACCGTTTCAGGAGAATGTAGCTTTGCTAGAAATATATGCCCTTTGAAAGCAAAGGAAATAGCAATAGGCCAGCAGCTCCATCATGAGATTGAGCAATATATAGACTCTTGGGCTTTGCAGCTTGATGTTTCAATAAACTCAAATCGGGAAAAGTTCGAAGATAAAATTCCATTGTTTGAATTTACGCTGTTCAGTAGCTATACCATGTTTCTGCTTTACTCTCCTGTTAAAGAAATATTTACAAACTCTTTGTATGTGTCGTTTTGACCTGTTTTTGATTCTTGTTTACGAACTCAATATGACGATGCAGCAATTCATAGCCTAGGCATTATTCTGTGGAAAAAAAGAGCAATGTTCTGTAACTTCAATTACTAGATACGGTCCAAATATCTTAGCGATCTGGGAGTCCTTGTATGCGTTTGAGCTATTTCCTACAGGCAATTAAATGCCATTTGGCACTATGTATGTTACTTTTTTCAACGAGTCTTTACGCTGGAGAATCTGACGGTTGGCAAAGTTCCATAAACTCGTTTTTTGGTGCGATCAATAAGCACTGGGGGGCAGTGTTGTTTTGGGATCAACACCCTTTGCGTCTTCCATTGATCCTCGTGGTGATGGTCGCTGGTGGAATTTTTTTTACCTTTCGTTTTGGATTTGTCAATGTTGCACTTTTTAAGCATGCGATTGATGTGATCCGAGGTAAGTATGATAAAAAAGAGGACAAAGGTGAGATCACTCATTTTCAGGCATTAACTTCAGCCTTATCGGCAACGGTCGGCTTGGGAAATATTGCTGGGGTTGCAGTTGCTATCTCGCTTGGTGGTCCGGGGGCGGTATTATGGCTTTGGATCATTGCGTTTTTCGGAATGAGTATGAAGTTTTCATCATGTACCCTAGCTCAAATGCACCGCATCGTTCATAAGGATGGAAGAATCTTGGGTGGGCCCATGGTCTACCTTGAACGTGCCATAAAAGAGCAGATTCCTTCGTTTGCTTGGCTAGGCAAGGTATTTGGGTCAGTTTTTGCTGTGTTTACTATCGGAGCCTCTTTTGGAGGTGGAAATCTATTTCAGGGAAATCAAACCTTTGAGCTTTTAGCTAGTCAGTTTCCTGTTCTTGCTGGCTATGGTTGGTTGGTTGGGCTTGTTCTTGCCTTCTTCATTGCTATTGTCATCATTGGAGGAATCAAGCGTATTGGTGAGGTTACCAGCAAAATGGTTCCAGTGATGTGTTTTTTTTACTGCGGTGGCTGCCTCACAATCATTTTTGGCAATATTTCCATGGTCCCTGAAATGTTCGCAGAAATTTTTAGGCAAGCGTTTAATCCAGATGCCATGTGGGCAGGAGGCTTTGTGGGTGCTCTAACTCAAGGAGTCAGACGAGCTTCATTTTCCAATGAGGCTGGACTAGGCTCTGCAGCGATTGCCCATGCTGCAGCAAAAACTGACAAGCCGGTTCGTGAGGGAGTGGTTGCTATGATTGGTCCATTCATTGACACCCACCTTGTCTGTACTATGACCTCTTTGGCTATTTTGATTACAAGTGCCCACCTAGACCCGGCTTTAGGCGGTAAGGGGGCTGCGATTACAGCTAAAGCGTTTGCTAGTTTAGGAAGCTGGATGCCGATTTTTCTTACTTTTGCGGCAATTATTTTTGCTTACTCGACAGCAATTTCTTGGAGCTATTATGGAGAAAAGGGGGTGGAGTACTTGTTTGGTAGGGGAGGGATCCTCTATTATCGAATTGGGTATGTTATTGTTGCTGCGCTGGGGCCTATTTTGTCACTAGGAAATGTCATCGATTTTTCCGATATTATGCTCCTAAGTATGGCTTTCCCAAATATTATTGGCATGGTACTTTTGTCTGGCAAAGTGAAGGCTATGCTTCAAGAGTACTTGTACCAATATAAATCGGGTAAAATGGAATATACCGACAAGTAGTCTGCAAATGAGAGGTTTAAGAATTTGACAAGAAAACTCTTTATCATACGGCATGGAAGTGCTGAGCCCCACTCTTGGGATGAAGACGACTTTTTGCGTAAGCTCACTCCCATGGGGATTAAAGAGGTGATAGAGACTGCTCGAAAGTTTCAGGGCTCTTTTTCTTGGATGCCTGAGCACATTTTATGTAGCGACGCAAATCGTACCAAGGAAACCTTTCAGAATCTAAAAAATACCATGAACTTCAAACCAGATGTTGTTCTTTGCTCGTCCTTTTATTTAGGGGGAGTTAATGAGGTGCTTGGTGAGATAGAGAAGGTTAAAGATGGGGTTATGAATTTATTGCTTATTGGACATAATCCAACGTTTTCTGAGCTCGCAAGCCAGCTTAGTGGAGAGTTAATCAGCTTATCGCCTGCAAATGCGGTTGTCCTAGAAAAGCAATGCTCTTCCTGGGCTCAGGCTGTGCACGAGGAAGGTTGGGAATTGATTAAGTTTCTCTCTCCATAAGAGGGTTTCAAAAATCTTACTTACGTGAGCTGTTCTGATGCAGCTCTAATTCCCTCTGCCATTGCACACTGTGCCCAAGGATCTCCACCTGCATCAGCCCCAGCAAAGGAAATTCTTCCTAGTTTGCGTTTTCCCAACTTGTAGGCTTTCCTATCTTGTTTGGTGCCTTTAAAGAAGTTATAACCATGGGCCCAGCGATTTATCATAATGCCAGCAATATCCCTAGCTGCGTCAAATCCATATGGGCCCAGCAAGTAGTATAGTGGACCCGTTTTTAGGACCATTTGATAAGTAAAACTCCTAAATGTAACATGCTGAATTTACATAAGGAGAAAAAGGCATGG
>JABSRF010000393.1 GCA_013215275.1 Oligoflexales bacterium
CATAGACGAAATAGCTAATTCACCTGGAAGCGCGATAGTACAAAAACTTAAGCAACGATTTTCTTACAAAAACCTTGTAGGAAAGCCTGCGGAGTTTCGAAGGGTACTAAAAAGTCCCATATTACAGGGATCATCATAACCTAAACGACATTTTTTGATGGAAACTTCTGATTAACTTTAGCTTATAAAATAAAGTTGGTCAGCAACCATACTATATTAGGTCGAGCCTGATCAAGAACTTTTGTCTTGAACATTCCTGGTCCTAAGGTTAACACCTAAAAGCATGATCAGGTGGTTTCATTAAGAGGTTCTATATGTTGTTTTTGTCTAGAATCCTGCAATTATTTTTTTTAGGAGTGTGTATTAGCATAGGTGAGGTAGCTTATGCTAATGCTCTCAACTATAGGAAAATTTTAGATAAGGATACCATAGAAGAAATTGAGAGGACTAAAAACTTTTTTGGCAAAAACAACTATGAGCAAGGGAAGCAAATATTTGATGCCTTTTCACAGGCATACAGCCAGTATTTTTTAAAAAGCAGGGATCAACTCATCCCCTACGATGAAGCCATCAATTACGCGATGCGTAGTTCTTTTGATTTGATCTTCAGTTTTGAGAGGCTTTTGCAAGCTAGCTACGGTCAGCACGAGGATTTGGGGCGAATTATACCTAGTGTCAATTTAAGAATTGCCGATGGATCTGCGATTTCTTTTCCAGAAGCTTTTTCAGGTCTGTTTGGCTTTATGTTTCCTCAAAACTGGTTGAGGCTCAAGAGAAGTGGTATTCGCTATGATATAGCACGTAATACGGTATTAAAGGCAGGGCTCGATACCTATTTAAATATTCAGTTGGTGTTTTTAGATCTCCATAGAATCCTATTAAATTGCGAAATAATATCGTTCTACCTTTGTAACCTGCAGATCCTTGAGAACAATATCAATATCACTCAGGAGGAGCAGTTTATCCTCCAAAGCCTTTATTCGAGTCTTAGTATCGATCTTGCCGACTTTGTCAATCGCATTGGGATCCATCATAATAATTTAGCTCTAGCTATGACCATTATCACAGATCAAAATGACAACCTTTCAGCAAAGTCAATTCGTGCAGATTTAATTGATGCCTTTCCCAGTGCGCTTGAACCGATTGAAGAGTTAGGTGAAATATATAAATCAAAGGAGCTATTCATAGAAACAACTTTAAAAAAGTCTGTGGAAGTACAGATCGCTAGTGATCTTGCAGAAGCGGCTGCTCAGACGTTTGGGATTAGTGCCATTGGAAATGTGCTCAGTGATCGAAGTAGCGGGATCAATCCTGAGCTAGGTGTCAGTATCGGTTATGGTACGATACCCTCAATCTTAAGGGCAAATTCAAAGAGGAGGGAATTTGAAATAAACGTTGCCAGAGAAATTCTGCAATTTCTGGATACTGTAAGGCGTTCATTTGGAAATTATGGCAATGCCTATCGCTCATTTATTGAAGCTGACAATGCAATTACTTTGAGCCAAAAGCTGTTTTACATGGAAATTGGAAAGCTAGATGAGAAAAATTCAGATTATATCGATGAAAAATTTATCACGTCCTTTCAAAATGTCGTAAGGGCCGAGGTTCAAAGGAATGATGTAATCCATAATGGTTTAAGAGATAAAGCTGTGCTGCGTCGATACCTTTTAAATGATACCGACAAAATCAAAAGGTTTCTACCTACAAACCTTGATGTAGATGCTGCGATAGGGTCATTGGGAAAGAAAAACCCATTTAAGTATTTGGATAACGTCGAAAGCTACCTTGACAAGCTGCAACGCAGTAAGGACTTAATAAATTTTTTAGAAGGTAAATCTATTCGTGGAAGGTGGACTAACTTTGAAACTAAAAGTATCAAATCGATTGTGCAGAATCATCTCGATCAACTACTAAAGCCGAAATGGCGTTCAAGAGCGTTTTTTGAGGTGTTGAAAGATTATCTTTTAGAACAAGGGATACCCTTAACACCAGAGCAAGGGGATAGACTCAATCATAATCTGGAACATAGTCGTTTCGTACGCTTCTTTACCAGCTAAGCCGTTGAAAATGAGGCTTATTCGAACTAGAGTGGTTTTAGGATACTCTTTATCTTTATTTCTAGAATATTTCCTCGATGATTATCGTACAATGCTAAACACTTAGATTTTTGTGGCAAACCATCTATCTTGTCAGCCGATACAGTGATCACTTGTATTTTTTATACAGAAATCATGTTGCGGTTTTTAGGGTTTTTTTCTATGTCGAGGTTCTTGTTAGTATTATTTTGCTCAATATCAATGGCATATGCATGTGGCCCTGACTCTCTAAGCAAGATGAGCACTGTTTCTGGTACTTCTCCTATCCATCATTTGACAAAACATCTAGTAAAGAACTCAATCCCCAATAAACAAATCGATGCTGAATTGGAAGCAATTATTAATGAGTTTCGTCAGGATTTAGATGAACATAATGTGGCTTACGATTCCTCAAAGTTTAATCGCCTGAAAATTGTCTCAGTGGTCGAACGTTTGCCTAAAACAAAGCATCAAAATGCAGTGGCAATTTGTCGCAAAGTGAAGAAAAAAAATGTTGGAGGTCTTGGTCCTGCATCATATTCATGGCTTGAGATAAAGATAGACCGAGAGCACTACGAGAAGTACAAGGAAAAAGACAGGGACCAAAAAAAGCTGAAAATCCTCCTATACCATGAATTGGGTCATTGTATTTTAGACCTGCATCACTTGCCTCAGGATAAGGTTGGTATCATGAGCCTCAACATTGGAAAGATACAAGACCCTGAAAACTTCTCACTCTATGTGGACGAGATGTTTGCCGGAGTCGGTGAAAATCTATAATGCTCAACCGCTAATAGTATGCGCTTTGAGTCTTCATACTTGCAACGAGCCCATAGCTTTTAAGCTTTTCTCCCCAGGACATACACAAGTCAAAGATAAGCTGGTCGTTAAGCTTTCTCTGCGTGCTAATTTTGCCACTATCAATTAAACCTAAAAGATGCTCTTTAAGGGTTTTTAGATCACCTCTTGAGTAAGGAGGGAATTCTTCTAATGCTATATAATTTACAAGTCCAAATTGTACCATTTCAAAAAGGTGTTGGTAGCTGTATCCTTCTGGAAGTGACTTTTTATCGTCGTCGGTAAACCTTCCCCAATAGGCTGAAGCTATGCTTGTAGCCAAGTCTTCAGTATGGTTGGCAGCGAGAAGAATACTTTTGCTTTTTGCAGAAAATAGGTGAACCTGGTCAAAAGTAGGCACCACTAGGCCCTAATCAAGCGATCTTTTAAATGGTAAAATTGAGGTTTTTTGGCAAATGGGTTTTGATAGCCTTTTGAGC
>JABSRF010000394.1 GCA_013215275.1 Oligoflexales bacterium
TTATAAATCTTCTCAAAAAGCATTAGTGACGGGCTTCACAGGATGTATTGTGGCATTGTGATTAGAAATCCAGGATACGAAAACTTAAAACAGCAAGATTTGCAATACCTCTGCAAGATTTTAATGCAATGGGACAGCCTCATTAGCTCAGAGTACCAAGATTATTTTTATTTGATGGACTACCTCAAAGTTGAAAATGACTTTCAACTGCTCTTATCTTCGGCTCGCAAGATCAGCTACGAGATTCACCAATGCTCACAGTGGGGCGATGAAAAAGGAGTAGATGTGCAGGACCTATTGATGAACTTAGAAAACTTGTCTACCAGCTCATTACAGCGCATAGTTAGCCGGCTTCGCAAGTCTCCCGATGGAAAGGCAATAGTTCGCGATATCCTTGCACACTCAAATGACATTGACTCACCCTATTTCCGCTCAGGTGGACGTTACTCCAATCTATCAGACCTCGTCTGTGAGTTCATAAAGGAGCCAACTTTCGATTGATCGAAAGATCATTGTGCGTATCACTCATCACAAGCACCTTCCATTTGCGCTATCCATTGATGAATGAGTTCAACCCCCTTCTGGTGAGCCAAACTTCTTCCTAACTCTGGCATCACGACTGCTGGGTCTTCAGATTTAAGCCGATGATACAGAATTGAGTGCTCCGGATCTCCGGGAGCAATATCGTAGGCCATCCCCTCATTGCCACCATTACCAATTGCAACAGGAGTTTTACAAATTCCCAAGACAATGGGGCTTGTCACTTCCAAACCCAAAAACAAGCCAGAAGTCGAAGCAGGGCCGCTACCTCCATGACAATGCGCACAATTGGCGAACAAGTATGAACGAGCTCTATCTGCTACGGGAGCCCCCTGATCATTCCAAGAAGCCATAGTAGGCCGCTTTTCCCTTGCAGCTAGCCCCACTAAGACTCCCTTCTCGCTCCAATATTCGAGCTGGTTTTCCACGCCTCGCTCAAACTCAAAGTCATGGTTCAAATTGACAGCCCTTGGGCCAATCGGCTTGATAAGCTTTGAATACTCCGCGTACTTCACATGACAGGCCTTGCATTGGTTAAAATTAGGAACCTGATAGGTGAATTCTCGCTGACCAATTTCGGAATGCTTGAGCTTAATGGCTTTCTTCTTTCCAATTAAGGCTAGTGATGCATCCTTTTGGTCAGGATCCCAAACATACGGGATACCGACCCAACCCGATTCTCGGCGAAGTAAAATGCGCGTTTCAATACGGTAAATTCCTGTCAGTTGCTTTGCATCACCAACGCCAATATTTTGCGGTAGCTGTGATGGATCGCTGTCCAGACCAGGTATGCTTAAATCCTCTTGCTTGTATCCAAAAGTTTTACTGATCACACTTCCCACCGGGAAATCCAAAATTCCATTCTGCCGGTATCTAATCTTCTGTCCACTTGGAACCCATATAGTCCTAAATTTCGAAGCATAGTCGGAAAAAAGAGGGTTCTTTAAAGTGTAAGGAATGACCCCGTCCCTTAAACTGAGCTCATGATTCTCAATATGAAAAAGGTTCCAGTCTGATAATTTACTAGGAAAGGAACTCACTGCGGAGCTCCCTCTTTCGCCTGCTGTAGCTATAGAACTGCAAAGGCTCAATAATGATATTAAGATAATAACGCTCACTTTCATCCTCCTTGATGGCCATTGTAGGATCCCTTAGCTGCATCAAAATGGAAGCTGAACAGCAGGTAACCTGGTGATGCTGCATTCGTATGGCGAAAGGTCAGTGCTCGGATTTGTTAAGTCATTGTCGATATCTAGATCTATGAACGAAGCATTGAAGTTGTTTCTAATACAAATCTTAAGGGAGTCTGGAATACTCCCGTCATCAGAGCGGTGACTTGGATTGAAACTACCGTCATAAATCACATCAGGGAAGGGAATTCCCACGACCCCCTTTAAGGCTTCAATTAGGGATTGAGTTGACTCAGAAGCCCCTCCTTTGGGCTCATAACCCCCATTTAAAAAGGTATTATCATAGATATAAATCGCCTCTATAAATGGATCATAACTAGGGTCATTGATAGGCCTCCCAGTAAGAGCATAGCTGACCAATAGTACATTTGACGTTTGATTACCAGAAACCAAGTTGTTAAAAACCTCTACCTGCTTATTTGCTGTGATCATAATCCCCGTGCCAGTTGGCACATCAGCAACCACATTGCTCGGTGGTGAAAAGTTTTCGGTATTGTTATTAACCACTGAATTGCCATAGATCCGAGACTGTTGACCAAGAATGCTCAGGTCAGGCATATTAAAAACGAGAATGCCCCCTGTATTCCTTTCTGCATAATTATCGGTGACATCAACTTTTTCCGAATTTTCAATCTCTATCCCTGCCACATTTTCAAAAACATGGTTGCGCCTAACAATCACATTATGTGACTGCCCTACATAAATTCCTGCATCCGAAGCTCCGGAAACCACCGAACCCTCAATCAAAATATTTCTCGACTGGACCGGGTAAAAACCATAGGCACCATTGATCGTTGCAGGCCCTCCTGTCCACTTTGCACCGACTCCCCTAATAATTAAGCCATCTGCTCGATTGACTTTGATGGCATCTCCCTTGGTATCTTGAATAGTGAAGCCTTCCAAAATCGCTCCATTTGCAGTCACCATTAAGCCCTCTGCACCCTGGGTTTGACCTTTAAAGGACAGGATTGACTTATTCAATCCCTTGCCTCTTATGGTTACTTGGTCCACCGACAGAGAGAGTTGCGTATCAAATTCGAATGTTCCTTCAGGAATATCAATCACAGAGCCTGGTGTTGCCATCATCAGCTCTAAGAGCAGCTTGTCTTGATAACTTCCATCATCAGCAAATGAAACCATGCTAAACAAGTAAACCCATAGTAGGCTCACCAAGCGTGATAAAGCCATAACACCTCCACTGAATTTATCAATATTCATAAAGTATAGCTCATTATTTTCCATTAATTGAAAATATTCAAGGCAAGATCCCAAGTACCCAAGCGAAATTTAAACTGCCTAGTAGGTTATAATAAGCAGGTAAGATTTCAGCCGAAATGTAGGTTTGCTAAATAGCTGATCGAACTGCAAGAAGCATGATTAAAGCAAGATCCTTTAGACAAAAATTTTGCTAGGAAGAGCATGGAACAAACTGAAAGCTTCGTGAAAATATATGATAAGCAAAGAATCATCAGAATCTTTCAGAAAATTTGTCAATACCGCATTCAAGTGCTCATACGGCTTGAAGCTAATCCCTAATCAAGTGACCTTTATAATGGCATAATTTTCAAGATTTTCACTGGATACATGAGCAAATTCACCATA
>JABSRF010000395.1 GCA_013215275.1 Oligoflexales bacterium
ACCGTCAACACTGGAAGTCTTAGATAGTGCGTAACCTGCTGTAATATTGAAACTAAAATATCGGTCACTTATGAGAACGTCCTATTTGTAACTTTTCCCGTAAATTAATCTTGTCCTGAAATGTCAAAAAAACTTCCTCTTAGCTCTTTTCTCCTTTTTTGGGCTGTTTTCACCGATTTCCCGGCCTTGAATCAATGTTTTTAAAATGTTTTAAAGGGAGAGGAGAAAAAATCCGCATTTTTATTGCAAAATATTAAAAAAGTGATGGACATCCCAGGTACTTTTTTTCTAAAACTCTCGTAGCTTATCTCAGCGATAGCTTAAGACACTTGATTGAGATAAACCCCCATTCAAACTAAAAAGGACGAGTTTTATGTTTCTAGGGAAACGTTTAAAAATTACAGTGGTTTGCCTTCTACTCGCAAGCTCTAGCATCTCAGTAAACCTCAATGCCAGAGAAAACAGGTTGTTGCCTGTGCTTGGAGCCGGCCTGATGGCTATTGGTAGTCCCATTATGATAGCTGGGTTCAGCGGCTACGGAGCACTAAAAGCAGTCGAAAAAGCCACTGGAGCAGAAATAGAGCAAGGAAAGATAAAACAACTAAATAAGCTTGAAGAGCTCAGAAAAGAGGCTTTTGATAAGGTAAGGGAAATTAAGGAACATGTACTAGGTCCTGCTGAGATTCCCTTGGATAAGGTTTCATTAAGCCTTTGGATAAGTGGTATTGTAAATGACAAAGGAGAAACAACCATTAAAGGCTCAGGTAGAAAAATTAAGGACATCATTCTTGGGAGTTTGAATGACAAGAATACTTCGAAGAGAGATAATGAATTTTCAAGAGATTTTTTGAACTTACCGGAAGTTTGGTCAATTATATTTGAGGAAGAGAAGCCTGAAGGCTCACTATTAGAAATTGACGATCTAAGGGTGCACTCGGAAGTTGTCACTAATAGCTTAGATGATATAGAGACATTCATTCGCAGATATTTAATTCCCGACGGTCAGCTTCAGTTTGAGCGGATGCTTAGAGCTGATCGAATGCTTATTCAATATAATGAAAAACAGTTGAGTGACTTGAATGAAGAATTGTTGGAGATCGATCAGTTTGCAGTACTAGAAATAAAGGAGAGATCTTTATATGCAGAAAGAAAAAAATACATAAAAAACTCCGAGCGAAACCTTGCAAAAAGACTAGCAATTGAAGATGAGGAACAAGAGCTGATTCGATCATTCGAAGCAATTGAAGAGAACATCGAATCTGATGCTCACGTGGAGTTTACTGATAGAGCTGCCTTAAACAAAATATTAAGTTATCTTTCAATGAAATTAGGCAAAAACCTAGATGAATTGAATGAAAAGCTAGAGATTATTAAGTTTAGGATTGAAAGTGAAGCTTCCAATCCATTGGCATCTGATTTGCTTACTAATCTGAATGCAAGGGAAGGTGAAATCACCGCTCTAATATCAGCTGTTGAAAAGCAAAAAAAACGTATAAATTTAAATGATTCATTGCAAACCAAATATGAGTTAGTGATTGAATGTAAATATCTTGAGGAATACCTAAGAGATCTTCAAGCTCAAAGAACCGCTTTGATTGATCGCCAAAAAAAAATCGATGAAGAAGAGTTGGTTAGAAAGAATTCTCTGCCAGAAAACAGCAGGCACAATGCGTTGTTAAAACTGGAAAAAAGCGGGAACTCATCACTTTTCGAAGAAGTCAAAAAAGCTGTGCTTCAAGAAGATACAGAGATGAATAAATTTGCCGAATTACGGAAGAAATGGCAAGATAGAAAGAATAAGATTAACCTAGATAGCAGTCAAATCAGGACTTATTACTTCGAAATCTTGATGAAAGATCCACATGCTCCGGGACAGAGGTACTTTTTTGACCTTGTTAAGCAAATGTCAGAGCTTGTCAAAAAAGCCCTAATTTTAGAGACCGTTCCGAAATTTATTTCACTCACTCGGGAAAGTACGAAGGATATTTTTGCTGAGTTAGGGCATACCATAGGCAGTGATTATCTGGCACGAAACATTGCTATTCCTCTGGAAGCTTCACTGAAAAAGGCTATTTGGGGTCTTGAATTTTATGGAAGCTACTTCTTGCAAACCTCGATTCATTCACTAGCTGAAGGGATTAAGTACGAGTCGCTTGAGTCTATTCTTTCTTCTTCTTTGAAGAACGTCGATAGGCAGGTAAGCGACCTTGAACTGATTGATGATACAAAACAACAATATATAGAGCATTATATTACTACTGTAATCGATGAACAAATGAGTAAATTTGTTGCTGAGACAGAAAAAATCGTAGTCTTCGAATCCCTACATTTATCTGCATTGGCTGATGAGCAAAGTGGGAAATTGGAGGAGAAATCTGCTGAAGGCCTCGAACATGTTTATAGTTTTGCTGATAACGTTAAAAAATACTCCGTAATTGTTGGCACAAGTGGTACAGCCTTAATGACTGCGGGAGCCGCATTAATGTACTTCTCTTCATCATCAAAATAATCCCTCCTGACTCAATTCCTTTTGATAAATATTTTCTATCCCGAAGCAGATTCTATTTGCTCCGGGATTGCTACGTTTTATTTCAGTCTATTTCATAATTTATGAATATGTTAACAATCTCATGAAGCTCAGGACTGTGACTAGTGGAGGAATAATTAGATATGCCGACCTCGGAACCGATGACCATATTTGAAAATTGGTTTGCCAAAGCCAAAAAGGCCGAACCTGAGTACTACAATGCTTGTTCTCTAGCCACTGTTAGCGCTAATGGCAAGCCTAGCTCTCGGATTGTTTTGCTTAAGCATGCTGATGAGCAAGGCTTTGTTTTTTATACCAACCTAAAAAGCCGTAAATCATTGGAAATCAAAGAGAGCCCTCACGCTTCATTGTGCTTTCACTGGGGCAATATGAAAAAGCAGGTGAGGATTGAGGGAAAGGCAGAGCTTGTCTCTGCTGATGAAGCTGATGAGTACTTCCAGTCAAGACCAAGAGGGCATAGAATTGGTGCTTGGGCCTCCAGGCAATCGACTCCGTGTGGGGATACCGACCTAGAACAGCGAGTCGCATACTTTACAGCTAAATTTGGTATCGGAAAGATTCCAAGGCCTGATTTTTGGGGCGGATTCCGTATCAAAGCAGAGCGCATGGAGTTTTGGGAAGATCGTAAATTTAGGCTCCACGTGAGGACCTGTTTTGAGTTAAAGGAAAATAACTGGAGTGAGGCTTGGAGTAAGGTAAGGTGAAGTGGACCCCACTGTCCAGACCAAAAATAGCTTTGTATAAGTAAAACTAAAACTTGTTATTGAATGCTATAATG
>JABSRF010000396.1 GCA_013215275.1 Oligoflexales bacterium
GGGATAATTGCTAAACCTATGAGTATCGTGGAGTTAATGACCGTTAGAGTGCGTCAATAGATCGAGACCAGTGCCGGGAGGGTAATTGCCAAGTAAAATGGCTATCTCGCCTTGAACTTAGTGACCGACCAGCATATAGCTACCAGGAGACTGCAAAATACAGTGATCTTTACAAGGATGGTAAAGCTAGGTTGTTCACCTTTGCTATGGAGCCCAAATCCATCATCACCTTCCCATCTGGAAAAATGACCCTAACCGAAAAAGGGTTTTACGAAATTCGAGGCATCGCTTGGTCAGGTCTGGGATCGATCAAAGAGGTTGAGGTATCCACAGATGCAGGTAAGACCTGGGCAAGAGCAACGCAGGAAGCTCCAGTGCTTCCACATTCTCATACTCGCTTTTTCTTCCCTTGGTTTTGGGATGGTAAAGAGGCCATTATCTTAAGCAGGACCATAGACAGTAGTGGTACCCGTCAGCCAAGCAGAAAAGAGCTTATTTCAGAGCGAGGAAGCAAGGCCTATTATCATTGCAATTGCTCACAAGTTTGGAAAATTAAATCTTCAGGAGATGTGGAGAATACCTATGTTTAGAATCATCCTAATCACACTTCTGTGTACCAGTAAACTCTTTGCCACTACCAAGGCTTACACTGGTCCGATTGACTTTGGAAGGCCAGCGACTCAGGAGGAGTTAAGCACCTATCCCATCACTCAGTATCCAGATGGGAAGAGCCTTCCAATAGGACAGGGAACCTATGCTGAAGGGTTGAAACTCTATGGAGATCATTGTGCATCGTGTCATGGATCACAAATGGAAGGAAAAGTCGCCTTTGGTGCTCCTCGTCTTATCGGAGGACGGGGGACTATAACAGGGAAAGGCAAGCCCATAAAAACCATCGAAAGTTTTTGGCCAAATGCAGTTAGCCTTTACGACTATATTAGCCGTGCCATGCCCTTTCTTACTCCCAAGATATTAACTGCCAATGAAGTCTATGCTTTATGTGCCTACATTCTTGGCGAAGCTCGCATTATCTCTAAGACGGACCAGCTTGACCAAGACAGCCTTCCCAAGGTATCAATGCCCAATGAAGGTGGCTTCATCGACCCCTTTAAAAAAAATTCTAGACCTGCAGCTTAGCTTGCTTGAGAGGCTTTGAACTTAAATAATTGAAGCTTCCTATTAATTTCCTTTAAGGATTAACGGTTTTAATCCTTAAAAAATGACAAAATTTAATAAAAATCATCAGTGAAAGATTTACCTTCTTGTGAAGAATTGCCATCGATTGATCATTCCACTCGGTGCTAATTCATTTAAAATCACTTTACAGCAATTTAAACCATACACTATATTAGTAGCAAGGTAACTCATGAAATTCGAATAGGAGCTATTATGAAGGTGTTTTCAATTATATTTGGGATTGTTTTATCAAGCACTTCAGCCCTTGGGTTTGACTTTTCGGGTGAAACCTATGAGTACAAGGGAGAAGGAATCATTTTCAGTGAGAATGACGATAGTTGGGAATACACCGTCCGCTCTACAATAGAGTCCATCTCGGAAACTGAAATGCAGTTTACTGAGGTTTATAGTAATGAAGAGGTAGAGATCGAATACAAGTACCTGATTGTTCCAAAAGAAAATAAGAAGTTTTTCAAAGTTATGGTTGGTGACTTCAAAATTGGCGACGGTTACTGCTTTCGCTACAAATGGAAGGGCAAGAAAGTTTGCCACATGGAGTATACCTGGAAAGATGGCAACAAATATGAGAAAACGGTAGAAATTAGCTTCGGTGGCCGTATCTCAAAGCGGGTAGGAAGCACGGTTAAAGAAGGCGTGAAGTACATCTGGAACGATAAGTTAAGAAAAGATTACGGGAATTCCGAAATTAAATAATCTGATAGCTTATAGTGGACCCCGTTTTTAGGACCATTTGATAAGTAAAACTCCACACTAAATTTGCTACTTGTTTTCACTCAGTCACCTCAAATGATCGCTCTTGCTTGCCTACTCCACCAGGAGGAAAGGTTTCTCTTTTTTCGGAGATGGTGTTGGGACTAAATAAAAAAAATATCTTTCTATTCGATGGCGTGGGTGGCATCATAAATTTTCTGTTTCTTGGTGTGATACTTCCCACATTTCAAGAACTGTTTGGGATGCCAGTCAACACGCTATATTTTTTATCTATTTTTCCATTGGTGTATGCAATTTACTCAATCACTTGTTTTTGGTTCGACAAAAACACCAATCCCATTTTTTTAAAAATAATAATAATCGCAAATACTTTTTATTTTTTCCCTTCATTGATTTGCATCACTGTGCATTTTTATCAACTAACGAGCTTGGGCATCTTATACTTCATAGGAGAGGTATTAGTATTGGTTGGTGTGATTCAAATAGAGAGAAATGTATACAAGAGAGAGTTTTGCGAAAGAAAAATAGCGAGAGATCACCAGAGAAAAGAAAAAGTCCGCTAATATATGAATCTTCTGGGGAGGGGCCTATTTATTAATCCAGATCTCCCAAAATCAACATATTTTGGCGCAGCTTTTTTCAAAGGCTTACTCGCAAAGAAGGAAAATATGGGAATAGAAAAACAAGTTGGGCACTCTATGTCTTCAAACCATTCTTGGTAGGCTGTTTCGGAGCACAAAATGCTAAAGAAGATTGGCTTTTCTAAGCTTTGCCAATTGATTAAATTCTTCTTAATATGCTCATAGACTTCTTTAGAAATCTGGCTAGAGTTGATCACATTGTTGATGCTTTTAACGGCAAGCCTTTTTGCAGTATACTTTGTATTTTTTGTGTCGAAAATTGTAGATCTTGCCCTATTTAAAGAGCTCTTGCGAAGGCATTCGCATTTTTCCACCAAAGTTTCATCGTAAGAGTTTTCAATCAAATGATCAAAAAAATCCTGAATGTAGTCCTGCGGTATTGCATAAAGAATCTTCCAATCTAAAATTTGTAAAACTCTTTTTTCTGAACTTACTAAATCTTCGTGAGAGTACACTCTGTGGCTTATGCGTTCATCTGAAAAAAAATCAAGGTTATACAGATCACATGAGTCTACATTACTCAAAAACTTGTTTGCTATGACAAATGAACCAACGAATAACAAGTAATCTGATGACTCGTATCTAATCTTACGGGCATGATGATCTAAGCTAGATTTAGCATGATCAAAAATCTTCAGTGCTAATGTAGCCACGTTTCTATCTATTTGAATATGTTCAGCTAAATCTTGTGGTTAAATCTTGAAGTGGACCCCACTGTCCAGACCAAAAATAGCTTTGTATAAGTAAAACTAAAACTTGTTATTGAATGCTATAA
>JABSRF010000397.1 GCA_013215275.1 Oligoflexales bacterium
CATCCGTTTCTACCAAAATATAGCGTTCTGATCACACATGAATAGTGGGTAGAATATTTATTTGGAGTTACCTAAGCGACCCACGCTCTTCAGCTGGGCATGCCCATCCCACCCTACGACTTTTCATTTTACACATTTAAGCCGATAGAGAGATTGGTCAAATAAGGATGTTTTTAAGCAGGGTTAAGAACGATTATTCTTTCATCTACATTGCTGGTTTTATTATTTTTAGCTGCACTATTCGCAATTATTGCAATTGTGGCTAATTACTTGCGTAAACGTAAGGCTCCCTCACAACCCGGACAAGTGGAAGCGAAGCAAAAAACCAAGCATGAACGGAAGCTATTCAAGCAAGCTCAGTCCATGTATAAAAATAAAAATGTAGCCGGTGCTGCCCAGATCCTTGAGTCTATCAACATGAGCCAAGAAGGGATCATGATTCTTGAGAAATCAAGAGAGTACGAAGAAGCTGGAAAGCTTGCCTCCCGCACTGGAAAGCATAAGAGAGCCGGACATTTATTTGCGAAAGCTAAAAAATGGGACCTAGCAGCGGCTAACTTTAAACAAGCGAACCTTTTCCTTGAGGCAGGCCAATGTTACCGTGAACTTGGCGATCCCAAATCTGCTTTGGAATGTTTCAAAAATACTGATGATTTTCGTGCTACCGCAAAGTGTTATATCCTTTTGCAAGAATACCGGAAAGCAGGGATGACCTACCTGAAACACAAGAAGGTCGGAAAAGCTATCCCGCTATACCAAAAGATGTATCAAGACAACCCAGATCGTTGGGCCAAAACCAAGTTTTCAGCAGACGAAATAAGAGCATTTGCGACTTGGATCAAAGCTGGCAATCCAGACATAGCACTCGCTTGGACGATTTACTACGCTCACAAAATGCCAAAGCTTATCCTTGAGCTTGCCGACAAAGGCCAAATTGATCTTGCGACAAAAGTATTTGTGAAAGACCCAAACGAAGTAGAAAGCTCCTTAGCATCACAGCTCGTTGCACAAGTCAGGTATGAAACACAGCAAGCGCCAAATCTCGCACTAATTTTTGGATCTCTGGGTCACAACCATCATGAAGGCATCGTCCTAGAAAAACTCGAGCGCTTCAAAGAAGCTGCGGATGCTTATAAACAAGCTGGTGATCTGAGCCGAGCAATGCACTGTTGTCAAAGGGCAGGTTTGCGAGATGAGGCTAAAAAGCTCGAGACTATGGATTCCAACGCTCAAAAAATGTTGGCAGAAAAAAAAGCACGCGTCGAGCAGGTCGCTTCCCGGCAGGCAGATCCTTTAGGCTCTCCTTCAGGTTTTTCTCTCCAAGACGTCACTCATATGAGCGGATTCAAGCCCACACCTGAACCCGGAGAGTTTGCCAAGGAAGAAAACACCAAGCTGGTTCCTGAGGAAAACACTGATGCGAAGATTGCCGCCATAGTACAAAACTTAGATCAGTCGGCAGGTCATGGTGCGGAAGACCAGACTGAACAAGATGAGTCACTTTCCCCCCTCCGTTACGAAATTGAACCTAACAGTCAAATGAATGCTCCCTCTGATAAGCCAGAGCCTTCAGTTAAAAAGCCCATAGACCTATTTAGTCCAGCAACAAATGACTCAAGTGGTCAAGAACAGAGCCAAAGTTCAATATTTAAGCCAAAAATAACCATGTCTTTGGTTCCTCCGGATGCGAATGAAGAGTCCGAGCACCCGGCCGAACCTGAGCATCCGCAAGAGCCAAATATGACCCTTGAAGAGCCTGCTCCTATTGATCAAGCTAGTCCGTTTAGTCTAGTCCAAGACCCCGCAGAGAACCCCGAGCCTGCAAGAGAGTTTAACTTAGATCAACCTGACGTAGCACAAGCTGACCAATCCAGTGAGTTTGTAATTAACCAGTCTGACAACGCGCAGACAAGCGAGTTCAGCTTAGCCCAAGCTGGCCCAGCACAAATTGACCAAACCAGCGAGTTCAACCTAGATCAACCTGACACAGCACAAATTGACCAAACCAGCGAGTTTGGATTAGCTCAGCCTGACACTGCAAAAATGGAAACCCCAGATGAGTTCAACGTAGATCAGCCCGACACAGCACAAATTGAGCAAGCAGGCGAATTCACTCTTGGTGGCTCTAAAGAGCCTCAACAAAGGGAGCAAGATCATACCGGTGGGATACTAGAGCAGTTGAGCTCTTTTGACTTAAGCCAGCATAATGATTCCAATCCACAACTAGCTCCCACCCAGGAAGGAAGTATTTTTGATAGCGATCAAGCCTTTCAAGCTGCACCCAAGGAGGAAAGTAAAATTGAGTCAGTTTTCCCGCCAAAGTTTGCGGAGCCTATAGAGTCTAAACTAAACAACAGCTCAAGCTCTGGAACAGACCCTGAGCAAGATGTCCTAAATCAAGACCCTTTATCCGATATTTTCTCAAGTTTTGGAGGTGATACTGCGAGCAACTTGTCGGCTAAATCAAATATTTCTGAGAAGGAAATGCAGTCTTTTAAGCAAAATTGCTTGTTCAAGAAAGTTTCAGCGAACTTTGTCGACAAGATTTGGCAGCAGGGATTCACTGAGAGGCTTAAGAAAAATGACTCTATAATGACTTTACAAGACCACCCCTTAGGAGTTTATATTATACTTTCAGGGACTGTAGTATGCGAGTCAGAAGGAAGCACGACCAGTCAAGGTCAGCTCTCGGCAGGCGAAAGTTTCGGTGAAACGAGTGTATTGGCGAGCAAAGTTGCTGATGCCACTTATACTGCTACTGAAGACAGCTTAATATTTAAAATAAACGCAACTAAGCTCAAAAGCCTTATGCAGGAAGATTATTCAATGGCTATACAGCTGTTTACAAATTTTACAGACCGCCTTCTATCTTCGTCCCAACGGGCAGATTTTACCAAAAAAAATCAGGATAATAGCTAAAACACCATTTTTGGCACAGTCCCTGCAACCTCCACTATCAGGTATTGAGACCGGGACACATAGAGGAAATCACATGGTTTTATGTTTTCAACATCCAAGTTACCGAGGCAAAGACGCTCCTGACATTTCATGCAAGACTTGCTGTCATATCTTCATCAGCGAAGTCAAGCGATGTCGCGACAACGGTGAACCTATCCCAGAATGCGTCACCCAAAAAAGTACCTTTCAAAAGAAACAATCAAGCACTCCCAGCATTCAGAAGACCCCATTACGAGCAAACAAGTCCTTTTAGCTGGCTGACTAAATAAACTACATCGAGGATGAATCCAAGCTAGGTAACTCCAAATAAATATTCTACCCACTATTCATGTGTGATCAGAACGCTATATTTTGGTAGAAACGGAT
>JABSRF010000398.1 GCA_013215275.1 Oligoflexales bacterium
TAAGTAAAGAGCTATATGAAGTCAAAAGCCTTTAAATAAAGGTATTTTATATTTCGCTACAGCGACTAATTAAAAAAGGACTGACTCATGAGAATCCTTTTCCCTAATTTGGGCATCTTGTTCATACTATTTTTTGCAAGCTTATCTCAAGCTGAGGTTTCCGAACTTTTGAATTGGTTCCATGCTATTGAACGATTTCCGGTTGTTGTGCCTAAAATTTCAAGAATGTCAGCAGATGAGTCCCTCAAACTCTATGTTGAATCACTAAAAGACAGTAAGAAATACCATGCATTGACCAAAAAGATTTCGTTTAATTCTTATTTGTCCAAGGTTAGGATTTCTAAACCAGTTAGAAACAATAAAACTAAGATTCTAATCGTAGCAAATAGGCCTATTAGCAATAAATTTCCTTTCTACTCAAAGATTGCGGACAAGCTAGTCAGTGACCAACATGAGGTTCGGATTCTTCCAATAGGCTTAGACTTGGTCATGCGGGGAGAGCAAGAAAAAAATGAGTTTTTCAAAATGCTAAAGCAAGAGTTTGACAGTTTAGTTTTTGTAGGGGGTGGGGATATCCATCCTGCTTTGTACGGGCAAAGCCCACGGTTTAATGTGGGAAGTAATTTTGCAAGAGACCAGTTCGAGCTAGAATTATTAGCATTTTGGTATCATCAAACTAACAAGCCGCTTTTTGGAATATGCCGCGGGCACCAACTCGTTGGTGTTTTCTTCAATGGAAAAATGATCCAAGATATTGAGCATGATCTTTCCCACATCAAAACAAGGCACCGAGAAAAAGGAACCAACCTGAAAGGTATTGATTTTCCGACTACAAGTCAATGGCATGATTTAGAGCTGAAGCCCGTATCTGGAAGCCTATTTACGGAAGCATTCATGACAAAAAAAATCCGGGTCAACTCTCGTCATCACCAAGCTGTACAAAGACCCATTGATGAGGGTAAAGTCCATGTGATTGCAGAAGTAGAGGGAATCATTGAAATCCTGGAACTAAAAGGACATCGAGGATTTTCGGTTCAATTTCACCCTGAAGATATGGGTACGCCTACAGGAGATAAAATCATGGCTATGATGCAACAATATAAGGTTGAACAAACTCAACGTACTAAAACCGCTGCTTGAGGCTAAATTCGCCATTTGCTTTCCCTCCCAATTTTTACATCACATCTATTAAACACATCAATTCAGACGCAAAAAAAAGGCTGCAAATCTAATCATAATTTAGTACTCAAGAAGTGCTGTGAACAACTTGCCACAGGAAAAGGTATAATTTTGATGAAACCTTCTAAGCTTTGCCTATTTATTAGTGCGTTCATGATCGTGTCTAAGCTAGCATTTGCCGATAGTCTAGAGCAGATCATATGGGAGGGTGATATAAACCCTAAAAATTACTGGAGTCAGGAGCACCAGAAGTACAGGTTCATAGCCAAGAATATTCCTTATCAAAACAAAGCATTAATAGGAAGCACCTGGATTGGAAAACTGGTGCTACCATCCCAATTAAGAGATATCTCTGGCTTTAACTTCAAAGAGCTTGTACGAGGGGGGTTCCCAAATAGCAAAAGAGATGTGTACCTAAACGAAATATCAGTTCAAACGCAAGATGATGCTCATTTAGACACTTTGGAAGTCATTCCAAAAAATTTTCACAAGCTGCCTTTATCTCGGAAGAAGTATATTGTGAGGTTTCTGGGGAATGGAGACCTCTTTGAGCTACTTGCTGATGATAGTGTCCAGACTGCTCTAGATCTCAATGTAGGGTATGTGACCTTTAATTATCGAGGTGTTGGTAAAAGCACCAAACCAGCCGACAATTACCGCGACTTAGTGCTAGATGGCTTATCACAAGTGGAAAGGCTGCTGCAGCTAGGCATAATTCCAGAAAATATCATTCTTGATGGCCATTCTCTAGGAGGTGGAGTTGGCACTTATGTAGCTTCTTTTCTGCACTCCAGAGGTAAGAGGGTAAGGCTTTTTGTAGACCGATCCTTTGCTCGCATAGACTCTGCAGCCAGTCACATGGTCGGGTGGCTTGGTGGTTTTGCTTTGACTCATAGCCCATGGAGCTTAAGCCCCGAGCAAGAAATAATAAAGCTCCCTGAAGAAGCTTTTCGAGTTGCTAATTCAAGGGACGACGAAGTCATCAACTATGAAGCAAGCATGACTGCATTTCTTGAAAAGCAAAATGCCTCGAACACCATGAAATTTAACAGCTTGATTGGCAAGAGGGCTCATAGCCAAGATCGCAATATCTTGATTTCTGAGGAAGATCAAAATTTATCCTTAAAATTGTATTTTTATGATTTTGTGACATCTGCAGGTCACTAAGATTGGGAAAGCTGCACGGAAAGGCCTACTTATTATTTAGAAATAGTCTGACCACGTTGGTATGCCTTTTTTACCACTTCATTTATATCAAGAGGGACAAAGGAGATATCGTGAACCCGATGTCTTTTCAACATTTCGTTGATCAATTCGGGAGTGGTCATATCCGTATAGCTTATATAATGCACATTACCCTCGCTTTTAATCTTGTGACACCCAGCAGGTAAACAAGGAGGCTCATTAGGCTCAAGTTCAAAGGCGATGACCTTTTCGTTACCAAATGAGGCCTTCAAATCAGCTAAAGGCCCATCCTCGATAATTTGTCCTTTATCGACGATGATTACTCGTTCACAAAGGTTTTCAACATCATCGAGATCATGAGTGGTCAGTAAAACAGTTGTTTGCTGGGATGCATTCATTTCCTTTAAAAAAGACCGGATAGCCTCTTTAGCAAATACGTCCAAACCTATTGTAGGCTCATCTAGAAATAGAACGTCAGGATCATGAAGCAATGCAGCCGCAAGCTCACATCGCATTTTTTGACCTAGGCTTAGTTTACGAACGGGTGTGTCCATAAAGGCATTAAGATCGAGCAGCTTCTTGAACCGAGCTAGGTTATGCTCATATTTTTGCCTTGGTATTTTATAGATCTTTGCCAGCAACTTAAAAGAATCTCCAGGAGGCAAGTCCCACCATAACTGGTTCCTTTGACCAAAAACAACCCCAATATGAAACGCATGCTGCTGCCTATTCTCATATGGCACAACCTTGTTCACCAAGATTCTGCCCGAGCTCGGGGTCAAGATTCCGATTAGTATTTTTATCGTCGTAGACTTCCCTGCACCATTCGGTCCTAAAAAGCCAACAAATTCTCCTCGATTTAGCCTGGATTTCTAATCACAATGCCACAATACATCCTGTGAAGCCCGTCACTAATGCTTTTTGAGAAGATTTATAA
>JABSRF010000399.1 GCA_013215275.1 Oligoflexales bacterium
AACTTCACATGAAGTTGAGCAATATTTAGACAGGAATATGCAATTGGCGATATAATTCTGTCGAACTCAGGTTCATACACAGGATATAGACCATCCCACACAGATTGAAGAGGCGAGGTCCTGATGCAAGAGTTGGTCATTGATCGCAATGAAATTGAGATCGTTAAACAAGCTGGAATCAATGCGTATCCAAGGGAAGCGTGCGGCATTATTGCAGGAATTAAGGATGAATGGGCTTGGCATGCTGAATGCGTTTATCCCATGAAAAACGAGTGCGCACCAGATATTTTTGATCGATTTATTTTTGGTGCAGATGAGAGGCTGCAGGTTGAGAAGAAAATAGCAGCTGGAGGCATGCAGGTGGTCGGATTTTTCCATTCTCACCCTGATCATGAGGCTTATTTTTCCCATACTGACCTTATAAACACTGAGGAGTATCAATTCGGTCAACCTTGGTTACCTCCTAGTTATGCTTATCTGGTGATCTCGGTAAAGCGTAAAGTTCCCGCAAATTTAGCTGCTTTCAAAGTCGAAGAAGGTAAGTCCGTAGCAATAACCATTAAACATGAAATCATACATCGCCATAAAAAAGGAGGTTTGTACCATGAGTGTTCAGTTTAATGTTCCAACCCCACTCAGAAGTTTTGTTGGAGGTCACAATAGCCTATTGATTGATGCTAACTCTGTTGGCGATACACTTAATCATATTGAGCTAAAGTACCCAGGGTTTAAGCAAAGGATTTGTGACAAAGAAGGGGAGTTAAGAAAGTTTATCAATGTATTCCTCAATGATGAAGACATCCGTTACCTCGATTGCTTAGCAACTCCCGTAAAGTCAGGAGATACCCTTTCTGTGATCCCAGCAGTTGCTGGGGGGAGTGGGCAAACCTTTCAAAGTTTGTTGTCGCTTGCAAAGGAACAGGTGCCTGAGCTGAATCCAGTTGAATTGAAATCAAGAATTGACTCGAAGGAGCCCCTAACTTTGCTTGATGTGCGTGAAGGGGAGGAGTTTCGACAGGGCTATATTCCTGGTAGTATCAATGTGCCCAGGGGCTTTTTAGAGCTACAGGTTGAGTCTAAGATCCCTGATAAACAGAGTCCCATAGCTTTATATTGTGCTGGGGGGACCCGTTCCCTGCTAGCTGGCTTGACATTAAAAAAAATGGGTTACCAGTTTATCATATCTTTGGCTGGTGGATTCAACGGCTGGGCAAAGGAGAGCCTCCCAGTCACAATTCCTAAGGTCCTTTCGGAAAAAGAGCGCAAGCGCTATAACCGGCATTTGAAAATCCCTGAAATTGGTGAAGAAGGTCAATTGAAGCTCTTGAATAGCAAAGTCTTACTCATTGGGACAGGAGGTCTTGGCTGCCCTAATGCTTATTATCTTGCTGCAGCGGGAGTCGGGACCTTAGGGCTTGTGGATTTTGATGTGGTGGACGAGTCAAACCTACAAAGACAGATCCTTCATACTGCTGATAGAGTCGGTCAACCCAAGGTAAAGTCTGCAATACAAACCCTTTCAGGGTTTAATCCAGATCTCAAAATTATCCCTTTTGAGGAAAGGCTCACCAGTAGCAATGTGGAAAGGATTTTTGCCGACTTTGATGTGATTGTGGATGGCAGTGACAACTTTCCGACTCGGTATCTTGTGAACGATGCCTGTGTAAAGCTCGGCAAACCATGTGTCCATGGTAGTGTGTTTCGTTTTGAAGGCCAAGTCAGTGTTTTTGATCCTAGCGACGAGGCTCCTTGCTATCGCTGCCTGTATCCTGAGCCCCCTCCGCCGAGTTTAGCCCCATCATGTGCTGAAGCTGGAGTCTTAGGAGTCTTACCAGGGGTGATAGGCTTACTCGAAGCCATTGAAACCATTAAACATATTACGGGAATAGGGACTCCTTTAAAAGGAAGGCTCTTAACCTTTGATGCTCTGGAAACCAAGTTCAAGGAGTTTAAAATCCGTAAAAATCCCCATTGTTCCTACTGTGCTTCTAAGGAAGGCTTTCCTGGGTATGTGGATTATGAACAGTTATGCTCAGTCGAGGCAAACTGATGAACGAATTAAAGCACAAACTGATTGCCCAGCACCCTATCCTTGAGCTGATTGGTAATACGCCTCTCCTTCCGATTGCCAAACTTGAGGGGCTTAATGATCGAGTCGGGGTGTTTGGGAAAGCTGAGTGGAGGAACCCAGGGGGATCAATCAAGGATCGTCCTGTTTTTTCCATGCTTTCAGCTGCCATCCAAGAAGGCCTTCTCAAGAAGGGCAAAACCATCCTTGATTCGTCTTCGGGAAATGCAGGAATTGCTTATAGCTATCTTGGTCATTTAATAGGTTTTCCGGTAAAATTAGTGATTCCAGAAAACGTTAGTCGTGAGCGAAAACTGCGCATTCAGGCCCATAAAGCCGAGATCGTGTTTACGGATGCTTTAGCTGGCTATGATGAGGCGATCAGAACCTGTCATAGGATTTATGAGGGCAATAAGGATCATTATTTTTTCCCTAATCAATATGCAAACAGGTGGAACTGGCAAGCTCATTATGACGGGACGGGTCAAGAAATATTGTCGCAGACAAAAGGAGAGGTCACTCACTTTGTTGCTGGTGTTGGAACAGGTGGTACGATCACAGGTGTTGCCAAGAGGCTTAAAGAGCATAACCCCCAAATAAAAGTGATAGCAGTTTTGCCTGAAGCTTTTCCTGGCATCGAGGGTTTAAAGCCTTTACACAGCTCTGACGATATCAAACCTCACATTCTTGATGAATCACTGATCGACTCTTGGATAGAGGTTAGCAGTGAAGATTCTGCTGAGTTTTGCCAAAAACTCGCAAAAAGGGGGATTTTTGCTGGTCAGTCGTCGGGAGCTTATCTTGCAGCAACTCATGAAGTGGCTAAAAACCTTTCTTCCGGGGTCGTGGTGACCATTTTCTCGGACATTGGAGAGCGATATATGAGCACAAGGCTTTGGGATCTTCAATGAAAATGAAACCATATTTCGTTTGGTGAGGGTGCAGGGCAAAAAAACTTGCATCTTAAAATGAACAAGCTTAAGATTGAAATAACCGATTTGTGGCCGCTTGCAGGTATTTGCTAAAGAGGCAAACTCAGTAAATCAGTATGAATTGAGTCCCTAGCAGAAAAAATATACGCAAGTCGCAGTTTAAGAATTGCGACTTTTTTTTGTCAAAAAATAACCTCCAAGCACACATCGGATACTCATAGGTGATCGAGATAATAAAACCATAATTAAAAATGGAACTCTCATTAACTGCTTCCCTTTCAAACTCGAAA
>JABSRF010000004.1 GCA_013215275.1 Oligoflexales bacterium
TTACCTAATGATTGGAGAGCTAACATAATTTCTAGACACAAGGATAATTTTTATCTCGCTTGAAAACCAAGCCATTGTTTAACAAGTTTCAACTGTCGGGCTGCCCGACAGTTGGACTAATTGGATAATGAAATCGACTTTTTTATTCTTTATGCAAGGTACATAAAAAATTCTCTGCTATAATCCAATACAGACAACGATTTCGGAACATCTAAAGAAGGTACAAAATGAACAAGTCAGAATTCACCGAACATCTCGCGGAACAAATGGAAACTACAAAAGCTGAAGCTGGCCGCTGGTTGGATGCAATAATAGAAGGCATTCATACCGGCATCAAAACTGAAGAGGGCGTCAAGCTTGCTGGCCTGGGTTCGTTCATTCGAAGCAAACGTTCAGCCAGAATGGGCCGCAATCCACAAACAGGTGAAGAAATTAAAATCCCTGCTAAATGGGTGCCTACTTTCAAAGCAGCAAGTCAGCTCAAAGAAGTTGTTCAACAGAAGAAATAGGCAGCCAGCCGCTGGAGAAGCAACTTGGATGACACTACACGCGAAGCAGCTATTGACTATATTAAGTCTTGGGCTTCTTCATCCTCCAGACCAACTAGGAATGGTGAGCAAGTTCGAAAGTATATCGATCGGGCAGACGACCATGATATTTTGGTAGCCTGCGCTTTCGTTCGCCGCTTCAAAGGATTTCCTCATGAGACTAAGTTTCATCTTATTGAAGAAAAACTTGATGAAGAAGACTTGAAGGTTGCACAAGAATTCTTGCAGGGCCAAGACGATACGGAAGCGGAACTGATAGCACTTGGTTTGGAAGCTGAACTGGGTAGACAACTAACACCTGCAGGCCGCAGTGAAACAGGCAACCACCTGAACGAATAATATCAACAACATACATCGAGCTTATGACAAATGTCATTACCTCCATATTTTAGAGGCTTAGAATGTATCTGACTTGTTATATACCTTTTTAGATATATATATCCCGACAGGTATATCTCTTATCAAACATATATCTATCTGGATATATTTCTTGATGGGTATATTGGCGGCGAAAAAGACATATGTCTTTATGGAATGTTTTTAATTGCTTAGATTTCAAACTACGACAACTATCGTAGTTACCGCCGAGGTTCAGACAAATGTCTTAAGCTCATAATTTCTACTATTTGGCTCTCATAAGTATCAGGAATGATACGTATCAAATCTCATTCATAAAAGCCCGGTGAACATCATCTGCTTGCACTCCTAGGTAAGTGAGCGTTTGAAGCTGACTGGAGTGATTAAATGCCACCATTAAGGTTGGAAGGTCTGTTTTAAACTGGGTGCGCTGCATGTACCCAAAAGTTTTCCTGAGACTATGGCTGCCAAAGCGCCCCTTTATAGAACATTCCTTTGCCCAAGCTTGCACCATGCGGTTAAGGTGACGCACGGTAATTGCATCGTGGCCACCTTTTCTTGATAAGAAAAGCGGAGCGTCATCTCTAGTTGAGCGCCTAGTTCCCAAGTACTTTTGCAGTGCATTATGGCTTGCTCTGTTTAGCGTTACCTGTCTGGCCTTACCAGTTTTCTTTTCCCGAATCACAAAATGCTCACCTGGGCTTAGGTGCTTAACGTCTGAAAGTCTTATCCGAAGTAAGTCAGAAGCTCTCAGCGCCGTATTTATACCGATTGTGAAAATAGCGAGGTTTCTAGGCGAGTCTGTGAGAAGCCGTTTAATTGAGCTTACATGCTGGGGTAAACGTATAGGTTCAACTCTTGTGATGCGTCCTAGGTTGGCCATGATCGCTCCAAAGAAAGGGGCCGGTTTTAGTTAACTTTGCCATTATATATTATTGGTGGGTTACAAGCCAATGCCACCTTTTGTTTAAAAGGTACCATTCAAACAAGGATCTGCCAAAGCCATGTGTCGGATGTGTCGAGCATGTGTCAGAGTCTTTATCATTGTTATATTGGAAACTTAGGTTATGTGTCGATGTGTCGGGAGGAAAGGGGATAACGTGTTATAATGTTACAAACGTGTTATAAGTAATAATCCAATGATATCAGCGTTTTACCAACATGTTATAATGTTATGGATTTTGAGGTGATGATTACGATATATCGTTTACTCTTTAAAAACACCTCAGCACCCCATCTATTTTAACTATCCTTGACCCACCTGTTTTGTAACACCGAAGCAGTGAACGCTTATACTGTGCTTCTTCTCCTTTGTTTATAGGCACTGAGCTTTCCCCTTTTTGCGAAACGCTACTACCTGCACATGAACTACAAAAAATGATAATAAGTGCTGCAAATAATTTTTTCATTATCTGGTCCAAACTAACCCGTTACGCCCTCTTTAGGAGGGCTAACGAGAAGCAACTAACTTAGGAATTAAGAAGCAAATCATTAGGTGTGATCCAATGTTAGCAAATATGATGCAAGCCAGCTCCAGGCAAAGATTTCCTACCGCCTAAAATCTGAAAAACCCTCGTAAAACTCGGTCGTTTTTCCTTTGCTATAGTCCTTCTTTTCTTGGCAACTCCAAAGAAACCTCCCTCTAGGCTCTCAGGTCATTACGCCCCCAAAAAGTGATCAACTTCACCCCGAGGGTTTTTACCCATGTTTTTTCATACGAAAAATAAGGTCTTGACACGCTAGTTTGATCACAATCAATCGACAGGGGCACTCAGTTTGTCAAGTACTATTTTACATACGATTTTTCGGATATAAAAATAACTAACTTTTCTAGTTATCGTACGATTTTTCGTTGCTTAAAAATAGTTTAATTGACAGCGTTTTTTTATGTTCCTACTCTGGATTTAGTTGCAAAGTTCAAAACAATTTCAAAGGAGTTTCGCATGATGACAGACGCCGAGATAGCTAAGGGTATAGCTTCAAAAATCAAAGACTATCAGGAAGAGATGTGGTTTTTGGGCACTGACATTCTATTTGAGAGGGATTTAGATTTAATGAATGAGGGTAAAGGAACTGCATTTAATCGAGAAGAAGGTGCCATATATCTTGCTCAAAACGAGTCTTTTTTTGAGGAGGAAGGTTACTCGTATTTCTTTATAGAGATC
Source organism: Oligoflexales bacterium (assembly GCA_013215275.1). GTDB lineage: Bacteria > Bdellovibrionota_B > Oligoflexia > Oligoflexales > Bog-1112 > JABSRF01. The sequence goes on from JABSRF010000004.1 coordinate 3,071, forward strand.
ATTAAAGAGGCTAGAGAAAGAGGTTATGTATGGATTTTCTTCGATCGGGATATTCAAACCAACTACATTAAGACAGGAGTTAGCAATGCATAAGTACCAAGCAATGGACGTATTCGGAATCGACGAAAGCATCGACAAAACAAGTCTAAAAGGGCTCTACCTTTCGTTAATCAAAAAGTATCACCCAGACGTTAACGCCTCGGGCCTTCACATGACACAGTTGATTAACCAAGCGTATGACGTGCTTAAAGACTTGGATTTTATCGACAGGGAAGGCAAAGCAAGCAATCTTGATTTATCAGAAGAACTTGAAAAAGCTATCAATCTAGCTTGTCAGCTTGTAGGGGTTGAAATCGAACTATGTGGTACATGGCTGTGGGTTCGAGGTGATACGAAGCAACATAAGGAAGCTTTAAAGGAAGGAGGTTTTACATTCCATAGTAAAAAAGTTTGCTGGTACTGGACCAAGGCACCACGGAAAAGGAGGTACAACAAGCAGTTAGAAATGGATGATATTAGGGCTAAATATGGTTCTAAAGGGTTTAAGTCTGATCAACATCAATATTTAGGAGTTTAAAATGGATCTACTAGAACGCTTAGACAAGATTGCATACAAAAAATCTCAACCCTTCTGCTACTCCTGTTATGTCAGGGTTAAAGGCTCTCACTGTAGGCTTTGTGGTTCAGACGATCTAATGCGAGAAGACAAAAATGGTCTTGATTGGGGGATCGATCATATTATCGAGACTATATTGGATGATGAGCCCGTAGAGCACGCATGTATCACTGATAGCTACGATTTAATGCTAGATGAATGCTACCCAGAGGTGCAAATGGGATACAATACCTGGACACCTTCAGACCTTCTAAAAAACATGTCACCGGGAGACTATGAATATGGCAAAGGGGAACACTTAGACCATCTCATAGAAAGCGAACAAGTCATTGAAATCAACGGTAACTACTACTGGGAAGCTGAAATAAGTGAACTAGTAGAAGGTCTTGAAAATGAATTAGAGGAAGAGAATGGTGATTCAGCGGCTTAAGTTTGAGCGCCTACGCTCGCTGAATCATCTATAAACTAACAACCCCATACTTAATTGTCTAGCCCGCCTTTGAGCGGGCTTTTTTAGTTTCAGCCTCGCCAGCACCACCGGACTTTTTTACCGCCCGTTATCACAAAAATAATTCCATTTTTTCTTTTTTTCCTTAAATCCATTTTTAATAATCTCGCCTCTTATATGCTCTATTTTTGGGCTATTATTGGGTTTTAGGTCGTGACCGCCGAAACCGTTTGCGACATTTAGTTTTTAACATTTTTTTGTGATACTAAATTTCGTTATGTCGTTTTTTCTTGACAAAAAACGTGATCATTTGAGGCCCTGGTGATCAAACTAGCGTGTCAAGTGCTAATTTTTTGTTCGAAAAAACATGGGTAAAAACCCTCGGGTTCAACTGAGGTAACACCCCCATATCGCCGAACGGCGAAAGCTCTGAGACTCGATTTAACCCATGTCGCCGAGGGTTCCGGGTACTATAGCCCATCCAAAAACCTTCGGGTCTATGCGGTTTTCATTGGTTCAGCGGGCCGAACCAATGAGAGCAATTTTAAGCCATTGGCCAGTGGGGAAAATTGTGTACAGACCTCTTAGGGGTGTGATTCGGGGCGGTCGTGTGTGAGGGCTTAGAAGGGTTTTTTTAGGGCTTCGCTCCTATTTTGAGTACCTTAACAAGCCTCTCCAGCCTTCTTCCTAAGCAAGCGCTTTTTCAGTTCCTGCTTTAAGGTACATTCATCATTGTAACTTCCCTCGATACAATGATGCCAATCTCGACCAATAAGCAATTCAACTACTTCTATTTTGTCGTTAGCCATATATACCCGTAGAGCAAAATAGCCGGGAAAGCGGGAATAGTAATCATATGATCTTGAGTTTTTGTTTCTTAGGCAATCTTTCTCTGGCCCATCATCTTCACTTAAGGTGTGATGAAATCGATCGTGCCTTTTTAGAGTGAAATTCCTAAGAGTTAATTCTGCATCAAGAATATCGGTATCAATATCTTCATTAGTCTTAGATTTCTCTGCATAACATGTGAATTCGAACTCCTCATTTATCCCTAAAAAGCTGCCCTCGTTATCTGGGTAAAGTTTTTCACATACCCTCCCCAAGATAATTTCTTTCCCTGATACAACCTCGGTTCCACACCTGTTGTTGCAAGTAGCTGTATAGGTGCCATCATCATTCATTTCTAGTTTCGTTAAGTTCTCAATTCCCATTTTCAAATCCTTCTATAACCTAATAATTTTTCTTTGCTGTACTTCAAAATCTGCACCTTTCCCTTTTGGTTCCCGCCTAAGCAGTAAATCCCGTTCTTATCTTCTCGAATGTAAATACTCACATGCCCGCGCCAGTCAGTAGGCGCAACCCTCCAAAAGACGACAATATCCCCGATTGCTGGTTCATCCACAGGTCCGCCTATCTTTAGATAAGATCGGGCAACTTGCGGTTTTGGTGGTAACTCATAACCAAGCTTTGCAAGCAATGATCCGACAAAAACCCCGCACCAATTGGAGTTTAGAGGTATGACTACATCACATTGATTGGCAAAGTCGGGGTTGTAGGTGGAGCCATAGGCAGCTAGGGCAAGCATGAGGACTTGATTACTCATTAGCCCAACCAATTATGCGAATGGTCACTTTGTGCGGGAAAGTTCCTTCAGCCGGACCATATTGATAAAGTTTAATAGTGTTACCATCGAGTTTGCACCAAGCGTTAAACCCTTTATGAATTGGGGTTAGCTGTTCTTTCAACTCGATTGTTCTTAGGTAGTCCCAGTTTCTAGGTGATGGTCCTAATCTGCATTTAAAATCGTACTCCATGTACTGCTTTCCATGGGTATCGCTTACCATGCAGATATAGATTTTACCGCTACAAGACTCTGACTCTGAAACTAAAGTAACCTCCCCTGGTTCATGGAAAGTATGGTTAATAACTTTCATGGAAAGATTGTCATATAGAGCTTCGTTTTTGCTTTCCAAACCTTGAATTGCCTTGTTGATTTCACTTAGATCATTGCTTATCAGAAACCCTGATGTGTCGGGTATTTCATCTTTTGTAGCGTACGTTTTTGCTGCATCCGAAGCAGTTTGCATATCACTGATAGCTTCCTGCGTTGCATAAGTGCTTGCTGCATCCTTACTCTTTAAAAATTCTGATAAGTCAGTACGAACAACTTGACTGTCCTCAAGGCTTTGAACTCTGGCAGCTAGTTTTCTAATATCCCCTCTTAAATCTAGGAGGCTAATTTCTGGTGGATTATTCTCGTTCTTCATAAGTTCCTCTTCTATTATTTTTCCATTCTTCACTATCACCCATTCGACCTATTGAATCGATGTCGTAAATATAGTTTTTCATTAGCTCTGCTACTGATTTTGTGACTAAGGAGTTAATTGCTAATGCCAACTGGTTTTGTTTCTTATGATCTAATTCGATCTTCTGGCTTTCAATAAAGCTGCATAATTCCTCCTGTACTCCGTTAAGGAACTGAGCGTTAATTTGGGTTCCTTTGCTGTCGTTATCCTCTGAATACGGATCACCGTCTGAAAACATACGTTTGCCATCGATAATGACCGTATCTTCTGATTCGATTCTATTCATAGTATCTTGCCTCTACTTCTGCGTGTCTGATCTCACGACACCGATTAATAACTTCGTTGTTTCTCTTATATGTGCAAAGACTAGCCCCACACCTAAGACCGGATCTAAGTTTTTTAACCTTGTTGATTCCATAAACATGGATTTTAAGGTCTTCTGGGTAAGCTTCTATACTTAGCTGCTCACCAGCTTTGAGGTACGCCCTTAGCTGCGTCTCCAGGTATTCAAGGCTTTGGCCACCTTGGGCTGTTAGTCTGGCAATAATCTGTTGATTCAATCCCTTATGATTGTTTGGATCGTAAGGAATCTGGAAAAACTTGCACCATGCTTGGAGGGTTGCATCAAATTTGCCTGGAGTTTCCTTGAATAGCTTTTCAATCAAGGCTTTTGAATCATCAAACACAAGGGAGACTTGTTTTATTAGCTTGTGAAAAGGTTCATTCTCAGAGCTAAATGCCTGACCAGGGGGTAAAAGCTGTTTCATTACATCGTACTGGCTCATAGCTTAACCTCTCCAAGCACAATGATTGCCCCTGTTTTACTAGGCTCGACGTGATCCAATGGGCTTTTAATCCGGTGGTTTGTAACTTCTGGGATTAGTGAAATAGCCCTGGAAATATCAGACAAGTAGACTGTGCCCGATTCCTTTTCCAGATTCTTATTCAAGTAGCCTTTAGGTGCAGCTACCCGGTTTAGCATGAAGCTGATTTCTTTTGTTATCCTAGCTTTTAGCTGATCTGTGGATAAGCTTTGGTCATGCTCAAGTTCTAGATCCAGGTTCAAAGGCTCTGTACTAATTGCCACAACATGAGGGATTGCAGAAACAGGGCACTTGCTTTTAATATCATCCTGCAGATCAATGTTTTCTTGGCCTGTGGGCTGGCCGGACTCTTTGAGAAAAGCTATGCACACATGGCCATTTTTTTTGCTTCCGTTTTCATCATGCCTTGGGAGTACCCATGCTCTAGTAGCGGCGGGATATTCAAGAGCCCAATTGATATAGTCATTAGGAGCCCCACCTTGAGGCGGGCGTCTCATTCGTTCTCTAAGCCTTGATCTGAGCTTAGGTAATGGCTCGGTATCAAAACCTTCTACAATAAGTTCTTTGACCGTTGCAGCGCTTTTAAGTGGTGGGAGCGTAGAAGAGACGGTCATAGTATCGCCAGCTTCAACATTACCGACCTTACCAGCTTTCTTGCTGACCATTACAAGATCATCTGCTCCATTGATTGTTGCTGACTCTTTGAGAATGAATATGGTCCCAGCTTCATGGGTCCAAGTTGTGCCCGCTGGAATGAAAACTGTATCAGTTGATTCAACAGTTACGATTACTTCAGCTTGGCTTGCTGGTGTCTGCTCGATGCCATAAAGATTGCACCAAGCAAGTAAAATATTTTCATCTTCACTGTCAGGAATAGCAAGGCTTGCTAAATGCTCAGCGTACCCATTAAGCATATGAGCTGTGCCGGTGATTGCATGAGACAGCACCCGCTTGACGCTGTAGCGTAGGTCTAGGCTGCTTAAATCACCTTTCACGCGCTGGTATATGGTTTGTATGCTTTGTCTATCCACGATATAACACCTGTATTAATGTACCGTTTAAGCTGATAGTTATGAGTAGGTCTTCCTGCTCATAACTTGTTTCCACATTCAATGACTGAGCAATATTGTCTTGAACTAACCACATGAGAGCATCTTGTGTGTATGACTGGGCTCGCTCCAATGTGTCTTGATCCTTGGGTGCTCGTTTTAAAAGCCAGAGTTTAGAACCAGTGCTTACACCGTCTAGCTGGTCGGCCCAATAACCACGCTTGGATAATTCCCAGTCCTTAACTTGCTCTAATTCCTCTTCAGTAGCCCTTGCATCTGTGAAAAGGCTTATTAGAATTGCGCTTACAAGCTCATCATGTTTGCTATCTGCTTTGGGATCTAAGCGAACCGTTCCATTTTCATAAGTGATAAGGTTCATTGAATCTGACCTTTGCCTGTAGTAGCACCCGTCTTATCACCTGCTTGCAATTCGATTCCCGGCATAACATCAGCGTTTTTCTTGAGGTAGGAGCAAACAGCTTCACCGACTGCTTCCCACAAGAGTTCGGTCGGGTCTGGCTTTGGCTCCTCGTCATTTTTCTCCGGAGCGTGTTTTTCCTCTATATTCAGCTTTTCTTTAATCTTGGACCAAATTGCTTTGCCCAATTCTTTTCCATCAAGCATTTTTAAACTTCTTAATTTTGGTTTTGGCCTCGGCAAATACCGCTTTAGTTGATAAAGGTTGAGGGCCTATCATTGTGGATGTCATTGCCATGTCAAGAGCATCAACAACATCATAAAGCACCGATACTAAGTCTATTTTTTCTGGTTCATTCTTATCTTTAGCGTTGTGAACAATGGAAAGTTTATTTGACTTGATTTCTAGCTTGTTGCCCCGTTTAAAGTGAATGCTATCACCTTCGTCTGTGTATAGAGCAACTTCACCATTTTTTAACTTGATTCGGTAACGCTTGTCATCTGTAGCAAGGATTACAAGGGATTGCCTGTTACCAGGACAAACCCCGTATGCTTCAGCATCCTGCAAAGGCTTTGAGGTGAACCCATAGTGTTGAGCAATGTATGTTTTATCTTTAGGTTCATCAGCTAAAAATGATGCCTGGGCATTGTAATCATCATCAACACTATGGATTTTTCCGATAGCTAAGACATTTTTAATTCTCCGTATTAAGTTTTCAATTTGTCTTTTCACAAGCAAGTATCTCCAAAAGTCACTTGCTTAATTTAAACCTTAAAACAAAGGATGAAAAGGGGGGTAGGTGCACTTTTTGGCACGTTTGGCACAAACCGGACAGTTTCTTAAATTCCGTATCCAAATTTCGTTACATCAACACCAGATTTACCTTCTTTTTTAATCGGATCAGGTGCGTATGCATCTTGTCTCGTAAAGGAAAGGTTAGTTGTTGTGCCACCTGAATCAAAGTAATAGTCAATGGATCTTAAAAGAAGAGGTATGTCATACAAGGCAAGCCTGGGTGAGTTGATGTTATAGATTTTATTTGGAAGCCATGGCTTACCATCATAGGTCCAACCTAGAACAGTAGCGCTAACATCCAATGCTCTGGCTGCTCTTATGTTTACTTCCCAGTTGATTTTTTTCTGTGCTTCTGGCTTTTCTAGCTGAATATCACTAACAATTTCTAATGGACGGTAGCGCTTAATACCAGGATCTTTAGCCTTGGCAACAAAGTATTTATTGTCCTTGTCTTGTGCCTTCAGTATGTAGTCGCTAAAGCGCTCTTCGTCATTGTAGGTGGCAAAGCAGTCTAGGAAGTCATAACCCTCTCTTAGCAGTGGGCCTTTTTTGTCCTTGGTGATTTTAGTCAGAAGTAGCTTGCCATCTCCCGATGGCTGCAGGATGATTCCAAGCTGCCTCGTTGCTTTTTCTATGGACTCGAAAAGGGTTTCACCTGGGTCGATCTTAAGGGTTTTGATCCTTGGGCTTTCTCCAAGCTGGTTAACGACCTCGATGCCAAATGGTTTAACAAGTTCGCTAATGATAGCGATAATGCTTTGATTGCCCGTAAACTCACGCTTTGAGCCGCTATGAGTGCAGTCTATAAGGTCGCAGGTGTTATCGCGGCCAACTACCTGAATGCTCCTATCATTGGATCTTAGGTCCGGGGCGATATAGTCAATGTAGCCGTGGATGAGTGGAGTATTATCTATAAATATCTCTACCTTATCACCTGCTCCAATCGTAAGGGCCTTGGAGGTTTGGACTGCGTTAAACTCAAAGTTACCCGCTATGGCCTCAAGTTCTTTCCTAACCGTTAGTTCGTTCCAATCTCGGAATATATAACCATTTACCTTGATTATGATTTCACCCATAACTTGCAACCTCATCGGAGCGGCTAATATCTTCGAAAAGGTCATAGGCAAGGACTAGGCTTGGTACACCTGGTCTTTGTGTTGGCTTCTGTTCTTTGGTTTTGCCTGCCGCAAGCTGGGAAACCATTGATTGCAGGATTCGAAGTTCATCAGCAAGCTTGGGATCAGCGTTTGGAATTGCATCGGTTGCAGCATTATTTATAGCTAATTGATATATCAAATAGCTATACTCTTGGTCGTCCATCCTCTTAGCAAACTGCTTAATCATCAGGATTACAAATACCGATTGTACGAAGTTTGCCACAGCATTGGAGGCTTTAAGCTCCGTCTGTGCAGCCAGCGGCATTTCAGGTTTTGGCTGGGATACTTCATTTCTAAATGGGTTCTCATAAGGAGCTTCAAATCCAAACATGTAATCAAGAGCTGAGACTATGTTGTCAGAAAGCTCCTTCGGTGAATTAAGCAGCCTTCCGCCTTCTTCTTTGAGAGCATCCACAGCATCCCTAACATCCTTGCCAGTGCTGGCAATTCTGCCTAGACCATTCTCGGAAGTGACCATATTAGACACTTTGTTTAGGATCTTTGCGGCTTTTGCCATTGCATAAGCTGGCATATCGAGGATGCTTAAGGCTTCCGTAAGCTGCAATGCTGCTGTATTTAAGGCTTCATCAACTTTTTTGAGTACATCAAGAACATCGAGGCCCGGTATCAGAGATTTATCTTCGACCTCGACCTCTACAAATTCCATAGAAAATTGGATTTTTCCAACCTTGTTTAGGGTTTCTCTGATCCGAAACGACTTGCACTTGGCATTGATATAACCGATCTGAGGGTGGAGAAGCTTGCCAGGAGTGCGTTTTCTGCAAGCAGCAATGAGTAAATCCTTGGTGTAGGATGCATCAGGGCCAATTAAGAAAGCCTCAACAGGGAGGATCTCGGGTTCCTCGGAAAGCTCCTCAGCGTAGGCCTTTCGCTTGGTTCCTGGGAATACATGCATCTTATAGTTAAAGCCGACTTTGCGTTCAACTGATTCAACATGGAATTTAATTCCCCGAAACGAGGCTCTTTGTAACAAATCTTTAAAGCTCATCCATTCACCATAATTCTGCCTGTATCGACGGTAGCCGTTGACCTAGAGCGGTTTCGAACCTCTACCCTGGTATTCCTATCTGCTCCATCAAGCTTGATATTTACGTCTAGCTGTTGTTTCTCATTAATCGTCGTTTTCTGGATTAACTCTTGTTTAAACGATGCAAAGTCGAATCCTTCCCTTAAAACTTTAGGATCAAACTCCTCATCGTCTTCTAGGATTGGATCAAAAACATCCTTAAAACCTCTGGTAATTGCATCAGGAGTCCATTTAATAGGAGGCAATCCACCAGTCTGTTGGCTCCAATCTAAGAACTTGATAGGCTCCCACATGGGTACATTTTGCAAGGGACTAAGCTGCTTTTCTGGCTGCGAAGCCTCAATGACATTTGAGATCCAGGTAACATTGTTTGCTTCATCAGCCCCAAAGCTTAAGCGCTGATTGTCTTTGTACTGCTGGTAAGCATCAAGCTTCCTTTGGTGCTGAGCGCTAGGTAAGTCGGGAGCTTCAATTTTTATCGTTGGTATCTTTAGTGGTTTAGTTCCAAGTAAGAAACCAAAGCCACTGTTTTGAATCACATTGATAACTTCATTCACTACCTCGATGGCAACATTTAGCAAGGAATACAAGCCTTTTTTGACATTGTATGGGATCAGGTATGCAAAATCGGCTGCTGCAAGCATAAGCCAATCCAAACCTTTTTTAAAACGCTCGGTATTGTTGAAAGCCCACCAGATACCATAAGCAAGGCCCGCTACAGCTAGGGTTCCAAGAACAATCAAAGAGCCTGTGGTCAATAATGCAAGGTTCGTTAGCCCTAACATGACGGTGAATTTTTTTAGCATATGGAACATGACGCCTAGGCCATAGGCAACTGGACCAAACACCATAGCAACGCCGCCTAGAGCAAGTGTAAAGGTTAGGGTTGAGTTGCTTGCACTTGTGATGTCAGACAAGAAGTATCCTAAAGACCTCATCGAGGCGTTGATGACCTTTAAAAATCCAGTATCCCCAAGCTTGACCATTAAGCCTTCAAGGGCACTGATTAGTAGCTTAAAAGCTCCACCCGTTCCAGACATATACATTTTAGCTATGATTTTTGTTAGGCCATCTGCGTTGTACTTAATACCTTCTAAGTACCCGTTAAGCTTTTCAAAATTGTCACTCAGGCCTACGATATACTTGCCTGCATCTTGTCCGAATATCTTTTGATAATCTGATAACTGGGCACCATGCTCATCGAGGAGCTTGATGAAATCTTGGAATTTTACCTTGAACCTTCCTGTAGATTTATCAAGAAACTCATCGTGATAGATTCCAAGCTTTGCGAGGGTTTTGGTTACTTCATTGGCTTTATCAGCTGAGGTGAATTTGGTTATACGGGACAAAGCACCAGCTAAGGCTACACCTGCAGTTTCCCCTTTGTGGCCCGCATCTGCTAAGGCCATCATGCTTGCGGTGATATCCTCAAAGCTCACGCCTGCTTTAACTGCTACGCCCCCAACTTTTGCTAATCCGTTGTGTAGCTCCGTTAGGGTGGTGTTTGAGTTAGTGAAGGCATAGGTCAGCTTGTCGGATACCTCGGACATTTGACCTGCCTTTTTTCCAAAAGCAGTTAGGATGTTAGATGCATAGTCGGAAGCCTCTCCGAGCTCCAATTGGCTAGCGGCTGCTAGGTCCATAACACCTGGAATTGCCTTGATAATTTCCTTAGACTTAAAACCCGCCATGCCTAGAAAGCTCATTCCCTCTGCTGCTTCTTTGGCTGAAAACTGAGTCGTAGCACCAAGGGATTTAGCAAGGTTTCGCATTCGAAGGAATTCTTCAGAGGTGGAGCCGGTTAGGGCTTTTACCTTAATCATCCCCGTTTCAAAGTCGGTGGCAACCTTTGCGGTTGCTGCACCTGCAAGTGTCAGTGGAGCTGTAATGCCTAGGGTGGCGTTTTCTCCAAGCTTTTTGTACTTGTTTCCAATTCGATTCAACCTTGAAACAATAGGTTTTAATGCTCGTTCGTTAGCTCTTAGCTTATTATTAAGCCTATCAATAGGCTGCATAAGTTTCTGAAAACGAGCTGACAGCCTACGCAAAGAAGCAGTTGCCTCCTTTTCGCGGGCTGATATTTGGAAAACTATTTTCTTACGTCTTGGCATTGAAAAACTCGTTTGCTTGTTTTGCTCGATCTAACCAGTATTCTAGCTCGACTTGACTCATATTCATGAGCTTGTCAGGGTCAACATGGAATAAATAGGCTATGATGGCATGAGCCGATTCATAGTCTAAATTCCATCTTCGAGCAAAAAACTTACTCGGTTCACCAGCTCGACCGCATCCTTCTTGGATAAGCAGTCAATCACTCTTCTTGGTTGCTCCACAAGCTTTTGGCCTATATCAAGGAAATCACCGAAAGTCATTTCACCACCAAGCTTGATAGTTCTCATTTCCTTACAGGTTAGATCCCTTAGCTTGAATGACTCGATATAGTCTTTGCCAAACTTGATTGGCTTCTCTAGCTCCATGAAATAAGGGTCAAACTCAATTTCCATTTCTTCGTCTACTTGTACTTTAACTTGGTTTGTCATTTTTAATGTCAGCTCCCATTCCTTCAAATCGGACTTTTAAGCGTCCTTTAGTTGTATTTTCACCCTCCCCACAGAAGTAGGCAGAATATAAGAAAAATGTTTTACCGTTGTATAACTCTAGTGTGATGGTTGCATCTTCAGTATCAAGCAATTCTTCAACATCTAGGCTTTCAATGTCGTAGATCTCACCATCCACATAAGGGACCTGGGCCTCTGCTGAAAAGCCAGCTACCCCAAGGGCTCCGTTTTTTTCGGCTTGGCGCTTAGGTTTCCCTAGATTAAATGTGAACTCCCCCTCTGTTGTTACCAGGGGTTTGTTATCTTTTTTTAAATAAAATATGCCTCCAATTTTCATTGATCACCTCTTATGGAGTAAATGCTATGGTTGTTATAGTTCGCCTGAGTTGCCCCATAAGCTGAACGGGAAGGAAAAACCTCAAGGATTCACCATCGTTTTCATCCACCCGGACATTGATTAGATTTTTAAAGCTTCCGTCTGGGTCTTGGACGTACTTTTCTTGTTTCCAACGGTTATGCCTAGCAATAGCAAGGTCCCTAGCTGACTTGGGCGTAACAATATCGCCATCTGCCTGGGTGTTATCCCTTGATAATCCGCTGCGTGGGAACATGGTTTTAAGGAACTTCACAAAATCATAACGAAGATAGCTTAGGATCTGCTTTTTGTTTAAATCCCTGTAGGACTTGTCCTTTGAATGCATTGTGACCAAGCGATCAATCTTTGCTTTGCCGCTTTCGACAATGTGAGTGCTAATTCCGGCTGCTAAAAGCTGGTTTCGCTCGCTAAGCTTGTACTCTGCTTTTGGCAAAGCATCGGGAACGTCCAATGGCAAAGGGATTTCCAAGGATGAGTAGGGAAGGTATGGCTTACTCACATACTTGGCATTTACAGCTGCAAGGCTTGCAGCCCATACCGCCGGGTCAAGCTGGGAATCACCAATGGCCAGGACCGTAACATGGGGTAACTCATTGAGATTGCTATATGTAGTTTTGATTCCGGTCACCTTTCCAGATACAGCCGTGAAGTAATGACCATCCATCTGAAGGGTTGGGCCCCAACGCTTTTCAAGCTCTTTGTTGATCTTCTTTAGGTCAGCTACGCTGTTAAATTCTGCTGCTATCTGGGTGAACTGCATCTCTGGCAATTCATCGATGGCTTGCTGAATGCTTTTGGTGGAGATATGACCTCTTCTAAATGCCGTTCTTTCTACCTTAAAACCTGGTACTTTTAACTCAATTCCTAGCGAAAGCTGGTTTGAATTATGAACAATATTTTTGTGTGTTAAGGTTAAAGTAGCCCCTCTTAAATTGACATCATAGTGAAGGTCCTGGTTAGCATCGAGCGCTTCCTTTAACCTCTGGCTTAGTATCTCTAGGGTCTTTTCATGGTAGTTACCATCTTCTGACTTAAACTCGGACTCCTCGTACTTAACAATGATTGGATCTAGGCCACAAATGCCTAGTACTAGCTCACCTTTCCCTGGGTTTTCCTCAGATTTAGAAAAAGTAAATTCCCATGAAGGCTTGGTAGAATCCATGTCAGTGATCGCTAAAGCGTAGCATTCCACCATCGGATTAGCTTCAAAGACAGCCTCTAGCATTTTTACTATTTGCGATTCGCTGTTAGGATAAATATCAGCAATTCTTGATAAAGACGTCACTTGTTGGAGTCCCTCTTTTGGGACTTCATTTTTGTTGGGCTTGTATCTTCCTATGACAAGCAACCTCTGTGCTTGCTTGTTTAGTGCGCCCTTGGATGGATTGTAAACCATTCCTGCAAAGTGATAAGGCGCTAGTCCATCTTGGACTGTGATTTCGCTAGGCATCCATGCCTCCTATCTGAATTCCTTTAAATTTTGGTAAATTTGGATCTGCTTTCGGGGTTTTTTGTTTGATATAGGTTCCTTCATAAGTAAGCCTGATAAAGCCTATGGTGCGCTTGGACTCATAAACAGCATCAGACTCAGTTTTCATAAGAACCAATGAGCTAGTAAGGTTTCCAAAGGTTTCATCTTTTTCCACCTGGGTTTCGATCTCTTCTGCTAGGTCATCCAAGGCATCATAGATATCTTCTTTGTCTGCCTGGGTTGCAGCATCGATAATGACCTGCAGGTTATGACCTGTGGACCTGATGGAATTAGAAAGCAATTCACTATCATCTACAGGCGTAATCACCTCGATAAATGGGTACTGCTGCCCGTATTGCAAGGGATTGACATTGATTTTTTCCCCTGCACTGGTCTGGTTAAGCAGGCGTTCTTTTATTCTTTTTCTAAGCTCTTTTCTAAGCTGCATTATCCTTCCTTTTGAAGCTCAAACACGAAACCACCGAAACCATCTGGAATAGCCTCCTCTGTTCGGTAAAGCTCACCCCTGATTCTGACCTGATCCCCAACCTTGATTTTTCTGTCTTGGGGCCGGTATTTGAAATGGGGCTGGGTAGTGTTAACCCTCGACCGGCTAAAGTCGGGGCCAACTTCCATGCTTTCATCTCTGAAGATGGCTTCAACAGGGAAGCCCTCACCCTCGCGGGGTAAGACTTCGATGGTTTCACCAAAGACCGAAAGCAGGCTATTCCAAGAGATGTCAACAAGGTGCTGCTGCAAGTTTCACCTGTGCTTTCTTGTCACCTGTTGCAGCATCCTTTACAAAGACACCGACTAAAGGATGATTCACGGTTTGAGTGTTAGTCGTTGGATTTCCATCACCATCAGGCTGGCCCTCAACCACCACATCGTGGCTTTGATTGGTTGTTAAAAGCCCCGCCTCTTCGTGGTAATAAGCCTTAGAGCCTGTGGGCACTTCCAGTGCTTCTTTTGCAAGTTCAAAGACTCCCTGAGTATCAATGGTTACTTCTTCACCTTGCAAGGCATCCACAATAGCTACTCCAAATAAGCTCTTTAAGACCACCAGTTGCCCTGAAACCACATTATATGGAGCACTTATAGTTAGTTTGTTTCCGGCTTGTACGTAATTTTTCATCTGTTTAAGCTCCTTCTGAGGCTCTATCTAGTCCTTGCGGGACAATGAATTTGTTAGCTGCTCTTTGATCTTCTAGGCTGACACCTTCGTTTTTGTGGACCGCTCTCCACTCGCCATGAGTTACACCAAAGTTAAGGTCTGCTCTGATCTTGATACTTAGGGTGTCAAAGTCAGTCTGGTACATGGTTCTAGGTTCTTGCTCTCCATTTAAGTAGGCCATCCATAGGACAGGCAATACATTTGGATCACATGTCATATACCAGGAGTACGGCTCCCCTTCTTTTGGGTTCAAACGGGCTTCGGATATCACATCAAAGGCATTTTGGTAGATGTTTACATCCTGAACTTGGGTTGGGTTGTACTGGCTGTACAGCAAGCGCCTAGCTGTATTTTTAAGCCTGGAAGGTACAATTAAGAATCTCGGTTCAATGTTAAGCTCATCTCCTTCTCGCTTGTCGTTCCCCTTTTGGATTGACATCATGTACTCAGCTTCTTCGAGTGAGTCATGGCTTAATGGTGATGGGCCTGAAATGTTTTTATGCTTTGCTGAATCAAACCACCTTGCGTCAGCTACATTTTCGCGTTTTGCGTTCATCTTGTAGCACATTGGGTTTTCTTTGAAGATTCCCCAAACTAGGTTTGATTCCATTCGGGCCGCTGCTGCACCGTAGGCTGTCATGCCTCCGAAAACCAAGTTTCTTTGGTCATTGACCATCATTTCATAAGTAGCAGCAAAGGCTTTACCATACTTACCGATGGCCCACTGCTCAGCGTTTTCAGAGATAGAGCCATAGGTGACTTCCGCACCTTCTGGAATCCGCTCTAGGCTTGGGATTTCGCCCATCTGTAGCTTACGCATTGGAAGGAAGTTTTTAGCTGACTCATAGCGCACAAGAGGCCTAAAGGTCTGAGCTTTAACTAGGTTTAAGTAGCTTTGCTTGATCGCAGCTTCACCAGCAAGGCCGATGATAATGGGAAAATCACTGGTAGAGTGGAATGAGCGTTTAACCAGTTCCTCTTCAGATAGGTGGGCTACTCGCTCACCTTTTCTCTCGAGCTCCATTCCGATGATCTGAGGAATTGAGCGCTTAGAAAGGTTTTTTACGTTCTCGTTTAACTCTTCGCTTCTAACTAACTTGCGATCGAAACCGAATAGGAGGCCGTTTTTAACTGCGTCTCGTCTGGTTTCCAACTCATCAAAGTCACCAGCTTGGATATTCGGGGTGCGGCCTTGGTTCTGCACCATGTTATCCAAGGATCGTTTGGTTAGCTCATCGAGGATAGCTTGGTTTGCCTGAGTCTCGCTTAATCCATCGTCAATTAGCTTGCGAGTAAACTCCGCCGACATGGAATGAGTTTGGCAGCGGTCTTCTATGGCACGAATTCGCAATCGTTCCTGAGAGACGATTTCCGTCACCTTGTCGTTTGGTAATGCTCTAGTACTCCGAGACTCCTTATCGGCCTCGGGCGGTGTGTTTTTGGGCTCCGTTTTCTTGTCAGGTTCACCCTGTTTAAACGCTCCCTCTTTTGGTTTGTCTTCGCCGGTCTTCTTTTTAGGCATCGGCATGTCTTCGCTCCTTGTAATTATTTCTTGGCTGTATGTTTCTGCTTCTGCTCGGACCTGGGCACCGGCTTCGGCGTTAATGGGTACTAGTGAGATTTCAAAGAATTCCGTATCCACGGATCTAAGAATGGGATGATCGTTTTCTTGCTCGATCTCGATTGCTTTGTAGGGCTTGTATCCAACGCTCACATTGCGAAAGATCCCATCGGATATGTCATCGAAAATGGGATCCACATCCTTGCGTTGTGAAAATTTTAGAGTTGCGCCCCCAACTCCTTCTTTGATCCAAGCTCTTTCCACCACTCCGATTTGGTCAAAAACGCTATTATCGTTGTGGTTGTTTAGGACCGGAGCTCCGTTTTCGAGTCTACTCATTCTTACGTGGTTTGGCTCAAGGCTGATTTCCTCATAAAACAGACCGTATTCGGGGTCGCGTCTGAGAACTAGACCACCCATGGACCAAGTAACATCAACGGTTCTAGCTTCTGGGTTAATGGAGCTTGGAACAAAGTTTCCAGTTATTTTTTCTTTGGTACGCTTAAGCGGCATTCCTATTCATTTCCTTTTCTATTTGCTTTGACAATATTGGGATTAAGGCTCCAACTGCATCTTTTGAGGCTTGAATCGACTTAGCTACATCGTCAGGATCGTTGCCCATCTCACGGACGACCATTTCCCAAGACATGAACCCATTAGCCACTGCAATAGCGAAGGCTTTCATATCCTTTTCTGGGTCCACAAATTCCTTGCGTGGGTATACCCACAAAAGCTTGGTATTAAAGGTGTTCACACCCTTAAGCTGGGCAGCTTCCATAATCCACTGTCCAATTTTGTAGTTAAGCTGTGGGTGGAACACATGCTGCTGGTAGCTTTCAATGGACCTTGCAAAGTCAAGTAAGGTCATTCGTGACTGGGTATAGTTCGAGTCTGAGAAGTCAGAGCTTACGATCATATAAGGCACTTCTAGGCCGCTAGCTATGCCAAGGTGCTGGATCTTGCTATACTCATAAATGCCCTCAACTTGTGGAGGTTGAGAGAATTCTACCGTCTTCCCCTCTGGAGCCATCATCCAGGTTCCAGGGGTAATTTTCCCTTCCATGGGTTTGGCACCGTTTTCACTTCCGCCTTCTAGGTCATGAATTAGACCAACAAAGCATTGGCTTACCTTTTGTTTCACCAACTGGGCGTCCATGTAATCATCAAAGTCTTTAGCCTTGATAATGATTGGAGAGCCCCAAGTCACACCATGGACTTGTCCCGCTACTGTTGTGCGGAAAGGGTGGCAAAAATCCTCCATTTTGTAGCGTTTGGATTTAACCGAAGCACTTACATGTTGATTTGGTAAGTAATCATTAATCCATAAGGCAACTCGCTCACCTCTACGGTTATATTCGACACCTTGGACAATCCGGTTGCCATAATTGCCAACCTGAGACTTGCTTTTATCAATATGGTCTTGGGTTAGGCTCTTAAGTTTAAATGGGAGGGGTGAATTTTTATCATTCACCCACACCCTTTGGATGAGGAAAGCACCATCTCTAGGAACGTGAATTCCAGCTTGGTTTTGCTTGGTATATAAGGTTTCCCTGCCCTCGATGTCGCAAGCAGGGGTATCTACAAAATCTTTAAGGATTCCCTCTAGTTTGTCGTGCTTCTTACCATCTGCTTTCACGGCATGAGGGACGCAACCAGGGCCAAACACATAGTTAGAAATGGCATTTATGCCGCGTTTAACCGGTGCGCTATTATCATAAAGGTAAGCAACTCTGGAGGCCATCAAGTCTATGGCTCCACTGTCAGGATATTGCCCTGGCTTATTTATAGGAACCCAGCCTTTAAGCCTTTCTGAGTTAGACGCACCGTCATATTGCCTTTTCACACGGTCAAATTGCTCAAGTCTGAGCTGAGCTTTTCGGCGTTCATAACCCCAAGCTGGGCTTATAGTATCAATCATTTTCTCAAAGATTTTCATAAGCCCTTGTCATACCCCATAGTAAAAAAGGTAATCTTACCTGAGTTATGACCAAGCTCCTTTTCGAGCCTATTTATAGCTTTTTTCATCTCTGTCATAGATTGATAGGTAACATCAGTATCACCGTATCGAACCCTTAAGACGCCAGAGGCATAAGCAGCCTTAAGTTGCTTTAACTGTTTTTCGGTTGTTTTCCTGTCCTGCATTTATGCCTCTGACTTAGGAGAAAATTATGTTATGCAGGTAACAATTTAATACTTTAAATAAAGCTTGAAAAGGGGGGTAGGTGCAGTTTTTGGCACGTTTGGCACAAACCGGACAAATTCTTAAACCCCCTTTTTTTTAAGCCTTGTGTGAGCCTCGGTGATAGCTATATAAAGGAGGGGAAAGCTACTGAAGATGAACTTAGCTACAGAAAGGAAAAATCATCATGGCTTCAATGAATCGTGTAACTTTAGTTGGAAATCTCGGACAAGCACCTGAGATGAGATACACTCAAAATCAAATTCCAGTTTGCAACTTTTCGCTAGCAACCACCGAAACAAGAACAGACGCCCAAGGCAATAAGCAAGACCAAACGGAATGGCATCGAGTCATCGTATGGAATAAGCAGGCCGAGAATGTGAATAAGTATCTGACTAAAGGCAGTTCGGTACTCGTAGAGGGCAAGATTACTTATCGAAAATGGCAGGATAAAAACGGCCAAGATCGCTACACCACTGATATTGTTGCTCAGAGGGTGCTATTCCTGGGCAAGAGTCAGGGACAAGGGCAGGCTGCAGGTCAATATGGTGAACCAGCACAGCAATATGGAGCTCCGCAGCAACAGCCTATGGCCGCTGATCCATTTGCCAGTCCACAGGCCAATCAAATGGGGGCACCAAGCTTTCCACAGAACACGCCATCACCAGCGCCACAGGCTCCAGGTGGGGTGAGTTTGGATGATATTCCGTTTTGAGGGATGAAAAATGAGGCTTAAATATCTCAACTACATTGCTGAGATTGAATTACAAAACAATGGTTTTTATTTTGGCCGAGTGATTAACCGAAAGGATCAAATCACTTTCCAATCTAAAAACCCATCAATGCTTATGGAAGAGTTTAGACTCTCAGTCGAGGACTATCATGATTTTTGTAGATCTAAAGGTGAAAAGCCTGAGCCGGAGAAATAATGTCAAGCTTTCAAGAGCATTTGTTGCAAGAGCTAAAAGATCCTAAAATGGCTTTGGAATACATTGTGGAAGCACTGCTTGAACCTGGGGCCGATAATTCATACCTTTTTCAGGCTTCTAAGCAAGTCGCAAAGGCTCATGACGTTTTTCCGCCTAAAGAATCTATAGTCAGAAAGTATGCCAAACCTTGCAGACAAAGCGCTCGAAAGATCCTTCGTTCGATGGGTATTCACGCTTAATTTCTCACCAAAAATGATATCAATCCAACGACAATTGGTAGTAGTGCTAGGAAAATTATCAGTGCTATGCCAAATTTGTTTGTCTCGTTCTTAAGACTCTTAGGCATGAGATTTGTGCTTTGGAGTGATTTTCTTATGGAAAAGCCTGGAGTACTTTCTTGCTTACTTTGATGTTTCTTATTGGCTTCGCCCATTCTTATTTCCTGTCAAAGAAAACTAGCTTGTTGAGGATATGCATCTTCAACAATATTATCACCTCCAAACTCAAAAGCGTTCCACTTTTCATCAGACCATTTATGCATATTCAAAATAGTATGCAATCCTAGGATGTAGACAAGACAGTCTAAACCCTCAACATCAGGATATTTTTTGATCCATTTGTATTTAGCACGGCCTTCTGAATCTTCTGTTAGCTCACAAACTTCACCACAGACTTGCTTGTAATACTCATCTGACATTCCATCAGGAAAGCTTATATACTCGGATGGGATCCCGTCATCGGTCTTGAGGTTTAAGCGTCCATAAAGATCCATTTTGATGAGGTTTACACCGAGGGGGTACCGATGCTTACCAAGTCTCATGATTTTGCCATTAACTTTGATCTCGAACTTCTTAGCAGGGAGAACTTTGTCAGTCCATATGCCGGTACCTGTGACTGGTACCACTTTCTTACGGGTCCTGGCAAAGCGGCCTACTGCATTAGAATTGTGCCTAGAGTCGATCGACATCTTGTGAATCTTAAGCTGGGTACCATCGGGCTTGTCCCAAGTTGACTTATGAATCAAGTCGTCAAGGTCCTGCCATACCTGATCGTCTGCATTGTGGGTATTGCCTGGTATCACATGGTGGTCAATCACAAAAAACTGGTTCTTAATCACTCCTGCAACCGTAACCTCTACGCGGTCATGCTGAACGTCGCAGCCTGCGAGTAGAACCATGGCTTGCTTTGGAACGGTGCCACGATGGTATTGCTTCTCTTTGTCCTGTAATCCCTGCCAGTCGGGGGTTTGGAGGGCTTCAAAATTGTAAGGAAGGCCCAAGGTGGTGTTCCACCAAACCATAAGTTTTGCCTGGTTTTGGCCTGCATCGAGGTATTTAGTAAAGTTTTCTTGCCAAGAGTTAGTGTAGAAGGCATTGATATGGAACCCTGGAAATTCTCCATCGGCTTTTTGAGGTACCCAACGTGTCTTTGGGGGGAATTCTTCAAAGTCTTCCTCCCATATTTTTTTCGCGCAACCTTTGCATACAAAATGGAAGCTCTTGGCCATTTCCTGCTTGCTCAAGGTGCAGTGTTTGTCTCCTTTGCCATCCCAAAAGAAGTTTTCCCAGTCAAGGAATTGTTCATGCTCACAATGAGGACATGCGACATATGGCAATCTTTGATCGGACTTGAGCCAATATTCATAGATCTGAGAGGTATCTTTGACTGAAGGGGTAGAAGTCATAAGGGTAAATGTTCTTGGTGCAAAGCGCTTCATACGCTCAAAAAGGAGCAATAAACTGTTGCCCTCGATCACTCCTGCAGAGTTCCTTGCAACCACTTCGCAGCGGTCGAGTTCATCGATAACTAGCCATGGAGTTGGGAATGAGCAAAGCTTGTCGGCATTACCACTTCCGACAAATCGTAAATAGCCTGTGGGCCATTGTTTATAGAGGATTGTGTTTCCATTTGTCTTGCCTGGGGGGATCAAGTCAGCAAGTTTTTTGCAGTCTCTTAGCATGGGAGTGAAACGAGCTTTCGAGTAATCCCTTGCTATAACTTCTGAAGGAAGCATGAAAGTGATACCACCAGTTCGAGCACAGACCATATACATCAGCATGTTGAATAGGATCGTTGTGTTATGGGTTGGTATCATCGACTTTCCAGCAAGGAACAAATGACTTGGTGAGTCCACTTGAATGCAACGTACTGGTACCGAGTCAACTTTTTCAATGTTTACAATCTTCCGATTCTTGACTTCAGACACTCTACGGCCTGCCATAAAAGGCTGGCGTTCCAGCTTTCTATGAGCTCTAAAAACCTCAAAATCGTCTCTATAAGCCATGAAGGTGAAGAGATAGGAGGGCTTGCCGGGTGTTCTAACCCCATTCTTCACAGCAAAAGGGTGCTCCACAACATACTTCGCCTTGAACCCAAGGGAAGTAATCAGTTCGAAGAATCCATCAGCAAGCTCTTTGTCAGAGGTTGAGAATTCACACCTGCCTTTTTTACCGCATGTTCCATCTGTATCCATTAGGCCTTGCAACAAGGAAAGACGCTGTTTAAACGATGATCTTAGATACTCCTGTGGGATATGTTTACCACCTCCAAACTTTTTCAGAAAATGATTTTCTTTCAATTTTTCATATAGACTAAATTCAATTTTGTCATCCTGCTTATAACCTCTCTGGTAGTGTTGAGAAGATTGAACAGCACATTTTTTGCAATAGCCTCTATTATTAAGACCAACCTCCTTAAGGTTGTGCCCACGTTTACATGTCTTGCGTTCACGCATGGGAGATCCAGGATCGATGGAGAATGTAACTCCACCATAGCCTTCAGCCATATATATGGGCCTAACTCGATGCCCTGCGTTTACTATGCAATCTATAATGACTAGATCTTCAGAATTTAGGGTAACCTTATTTGAATTATTATGGCCATCACCTAGCCAAACTCCCAATACATACGGGTCTATTGGCAATTCTTTTTCTGGCAATTCTAAAGGCTTCGCAACAGGAATGCTAAAGTGATTTCTTATCTTGCCTCCAGGCTTCTCGGATCTAAATCGTGGAAGCATCTCTTCTGTAGTAAGAGTTAACTTTTTGTCTGTTCTACCCCATTTAGCATAACCTACCTGCCATAGGTGATCTGCATCAGCAACAACAGAAGAATCGTCTGAAAAGGTTACTCTGTAGCAATCCCTATGAAGCATCACTGGAGAAACATAAGTCACCTCGCAGGCATTGCCCTTTTCATCAAAGATTTTATCGCCGACCTTTAGCTCTCCCATGGTCGTCCATCCATCGGGAGTGGCTATAAGTGTATTAATATCAAGTGCTTTGCCTATCTGAGCACTGGTCATATATACGGCCATCCTGTTGCCTTGCCGATTAAATGAGTCGAGCATTTCTCTTTGAAATGGCCAGCACTTAAACTTTCCAGGTTCCGGTGAATCCTCTACTGATAATATGCGGTAAGCCTCTGCAAATTCACTCACCGTCAGAGTAGGGGGTGGAAGAAAGCTTTGGGTAGCAACCTTGGCTTTCATTCGCGTTTTGCTCTTAATCTTCTCCATCAACATCTTCTTCAACTCCTGAGCCGATTTCAAGCAACACCTCTTTATGACAGGTTTCTAGCAGCTCAATAATAGCTTCAACTTTTTTCATTTTTGATAGTCTTGGCCCAAGCTTTACAGCAAGGTTTAACAGTTTTTCTTTAAATGCTAGGTATACCTTGGTTTGCTGGATCATCATTTCCTCAGCATCCAAAAGGTTGTCGGCTAGCTTCTCCTTCTCAATCCTGACTTTCTCGGTAAGCTCTCTGTAGTACCAAGCCTTCTCTTGAGTGAGGTTTAGGTCTGACTTTTCATCGTCGTTCGCCTTGATGTATATGTTCTTGATTACATCCAAGGTCTTGTAGAAGTTATTAGTACCCATTGTGTGGTGTACTTGAAGGTTTTCGATTCTTTTCTTAATTGTTCTAGGCTGCATTCCTGTGAACCTAGAAGCCTCTGAGAGGGTAGTAAATTCTGGAATCTTTTCTGCTTGTTTCATTGCTTTTCATTACCTTTCATCTTAATATTTTTCTTCATCTTTTCAACCTCTTACACCTTGTGCGGCAAGCCCCTATAGAGCCCTGGATTTTTGAATCACCGGCAGACGAGGCGCCAATTTCCGCCAAAGCCAGTAAGGACCCGTTATCATTGGCTATATCGCCGTTAACCAGCCGGCCAGTTAAAGACGAAATTTCGTTTAAAATAACATGGTATTAGGGAATTGCTATAAATAATGTAGCTTTTTACCATCGTCTTCCAAGCCCTTTTTGCTCCTTCATCGTGAGTGGTTCAGCGTTCAATTTTTGCAACCTTCTCTCGATAGATTTGTAGAAACTTTTCCTTGCTTCATCCGTGGCCTTCTTCTCCATCTCTTCCTGTGTTTTATCTCTGCTTAAGAATGTATGAGCATCATCAATAGTCTGCCTGAACAGGCGCTTTTTACCTTTGAAATATCCATAAGAAAAAACTTGTGGATCACCTCTGTACTTGCCTGACCTGCCCTTGCCTAGCCTTGGCTCTGCAATAAAACTCTTCTTATGGTGGTATGTACCTGCTAGTCTAACGTATAGCTTTCGTCTTAACCTCATTGCAACACCACCGATATGCTGTTGCCTCTTCTTTCCAAGAACATAGTGTATAAGGCTGGTCTTCTCACCTGATAAAGCCCGTAGCCTAGCATTCTTCAGGTTGCGAACGTCCTTAAGCCTAACCTTTTCGGGCTCCACAAACTCTTCAATGTTTGGCATCGTTGTCTTACCAATGCCTCTTTTCTCTTTAAATTCTCTCTCTGCAATTTCATTAGCAACCTTAAGCGCTCTATTCATTGCAAATCGGAAGGAATAATCTATGCCTTTTTCATCGAGTATTCTAAGGTAGGAATCAAACTGTCTGGAATCAAAACCTATTTCAATCACTGGTAAACTGTACCTCGCAATCATTATCGTTGTGGTAAGTGATATGCTGATCTAACCTACGTTCTAAGCTTTTTATCTGGAGTCTTAGGTCACGGATCTCAAAATAAAGCACGACCAGCAACACCGTTACCGATCCACCAAATAGCTTTTTTTCTAATCCGTTTGTCATCATGCAACTCCTATCTCAATGCTGCGAGAAAGAGTTTACAATATTAGGAAATGTCGGGAAAGGGGGTGTGTGCCAAACGTGCCAAAAATTTAGTTGAGGTGAATTTTTTGGTTATGGTTAGTTAGAATAATAGGGTTTTCAGCTTTTCTCTGACCTCTGCTAAGACTTCATCAGGAACACTGCCTGTTATTACTGCATTCCTAGCTGATATATCTAAGCATTTAATTTGGTCAGTTAATACTACACCCGTAATTTTTCGGTTCCTTGGTAGTTCAACCTCAAATGGATACCCCTTTTTCTTCGAGGTAACGGGACACATTATTGCAAGTTTGGTTATCTTAGTATAAGAGGATGGAGAAAGAACTAATGCAGGTCGTCGGCCTGCTTGCTCGTGACCTGCCTGTGGATTAAAGTCAACATAGATCAAATCACCGGCATTTGGATATTGCACTACCAGACCTCATTTCCTTGTGGGTTTTCTTCATTTAGCCACTCTTCATCATTGTGCATATTTTCTGGAGTTATCTTTGCTAATAGCTGTTCAAGCCCTTGCTTGGGTTTGATTACAATAGCCCCATCAATAACTTCCAAGGTTACTTCACTATTTTCTTTTAGGTTTACTTCTTCGAGTACATTCTTGGGAACACGTAGCCCTAAGCTATTGCCCCAAGTTTTGAGTGTTGCCGTTGTCATATAATACCTCCTGACTATGTTTATACATAGTATATACATACTAACGGCATTTCAAGCGGTTTACTTTAGTTTTGATGTATCATGTTGTTAATACATATTTTTATTTTCACCCGACTACTCCTCCTAGGGCTTCTCTTCTGATTGATCCACCGACTGAAGGTGGATTCTGAC
This sequence comes from Oligoflexales bacterium, assembly GCA_013215275.1. Taxonomy (GTDB): domain Bacteria; phylum Bdellovibrionota_B; class Oligoflexia; order Oligoflexales; family Bog-1112; genus JABSRF01. Next base: position 27,924 of record JABSRF010000004.1, read on the forward strand.
ATCCCCGCATTTCTCTTGAGTTCGGACAGGTCAAGCTTGAAGGTTCTGGCAAGGCGCTCTAGGCCCTCAACTAAATTTGGTCCAGTTGCTTTGTCGATGAATGTTAAGTCTAATGTTTGCATACTCTTCCTCCTGAAATTATTTAAGCGGGCTCAAACCAAGCGCCCCATCTATCCTCACCTTTAAACCGGCAGCGAAAAGCTTTACATCTTTTGCAGGTCTCTCTTTCAACCCAATGAGAACCAGTTGAATCTACTTCTAAATGTTTGCAGGTTACGTAGTTGCAATCTTTACAGCGATAGTATTCTCTATAGTGGGTCACATTTTCTGAGCTACAACCAAAGTTTTGGCATTCTATGGGTTGATTTTTCATTTTCTTTCCTAGCTATATTTAAGCGGACAATAGCTCCAATGCCATGGCTTAAACTCATGAGAATACGGTGCCTCGCGAAAAAATGTTTCTCTTTCACCAATCACAAACAGCCTGCAATACTTACCTTCGAGAACTTTAGTGATTATTGCAGGATATATTTCTGTTGAGTTATCTTCTTTATTCCTGGTTTGATACAGAACCATTTGGCCAATTACCGCTTTCACTTTTTTTTCTTCCTCACCCTTATCTAAACAACTCTTAGAGCAAAAGAATAGGCTGTCCATAAACTTGTTTTTGCTTGGAATGATAAAGGCTTGGTCAGAATTCCGGGCTATCCTTCCCATGCAATGATCGCAACGTATTGCTCTTTTTATGCTTTCTCGTGCCGCATCAAAAAACCGGCCTCTATTTAGTTCAAAATAATCATCAAACCTGATTGGCTTGTCTCGTAGGGCATAAGCTCTTGTTGGTCCCATGCTTGTTCCATCAGTCATAATTACTGATACCTTTTGTTGATCTTCTTTACCCAACAACGCTAACTCCCCAACTTCTGGTTACTTCCACTTGGCGGGTCAGTAACTCAACACCATCTTCTGATATCGTTACTTCATACTTGCCTTCTAATTCGCTTTGCATATCAACATTTTCAATCATGATAGCCTCATCAACTGCCTCATCTGGGCTTTCGGCGTCGATGTCTCCTACGTACTCTGAACCTCTTTCATTTCTTATTTGATATTCGTATCTATACATTATTTATTTATCCTCAAAACATTTGCGACTAGTTCACCCCTGAAGGACTGAACAATCTCCGACAATTCAGACTGAATAAAGCTAAGCTGCTGCGTCCACGAAAGTCTTGTTTCTTTATCCATTGAGCACCAATCAGCATAGGCGTTGCCAATCACAAAACTGAGAATCTTGGTAACACTGATTGGATTTTTTGTTTTAACTGCAGCTATTAACGCCAAATCATACTCTTGCTTCTCAAGTTCATCTTCTATTACAAGATCTTTCCTGAGTTTTTCAGCGAATTTATATGAACAATAAGGTTCCACAACTCCCATTTCCATCTTTGTATGATAATAGGGGTCATAGCCAAATTTTTCACAGAATTCTTTGCGTGAATAACCAAGCTTCAGCCGTTTTTCTTTAACATACCTTCCAAACACATCGGGAAAGCCTCTGTTTTCTGTACTCTTCATAAATCCTCTCCTTAACCAACGCACCTAGCGATCATCATCAGCACCATTCCGATGAGTATTCCAAGGCAAAAGAAAGCAATGATTGTTTGTTTAATAAATTCCCATAGGCTGTTACCCATATAACCTCCCGTACTCTGCAATTAAACAGGCATCAACAATTCCATCGTTTGGTTTCTTGCAACCAACTGGAACAAATGTTTCCGTAGGCCAAAGCTGTTTAGCCTTGTTTAATGCAGCCTTTTTACTCTCACCTTTGTTGAATTTGCCAATTATCTTAGCCTGCCATCGTCTTGGATTAATAAGAACGTGGGGTATTTTATGGGCAGCAAGTAGACCAAGGATTTCACCGAAGTGAACCCCATAGTTGAACATTGACTGGATGCTTTGCCCTGGCCTCGATTGACATTTCTCTATAAAGCATTTCTTGATACTCGAAAGGTCTGGAAAGTCATGTATAGCAACCATTCTGGCGTAGCTGATAAGCTCTCCTGATTCGCTTAAGACTGCCAATCCTCCCTTCGATCCTGGGTCAATCCCTAGTATCATTCCCTTTCCCTCTCAATCTGCTTAACCAAGCTGTTATATTCATCTTCGTCTTCTGGATTAATGAGGGTGTTAACGTCATCACTGAATCGTGAAAGTTGGTCCATTCTCTTATTCAAGACTTCCCGATTGCAGTTAAGCCTATCTAGTGCCGATAACATGGAATCAATATTTCCTTTGGTGATTCTTGCTAGTTTTTGCAGGTAATATTCTTGATAAACCTCATCATCCTTTTTGGGCTGCTTGATAAGCTCTCTTTTGACTTTGTAGGTTGTATCGTGAAATAGACTGCTTTTTTCTGCTACGATTTCCTTAAAGACAATATTATTTCGCCTGGTGATCTTTGGTTGGGTGAGGATATCAATTTTTTGTTTAGCCTCGCCTAGATCCTCTTGGGCCTTCTTCAAAGTAGATTCAGTTTTTTGAAGCACTTCTAAGGAGACTTTCAAGCTATCTTTGCATTTGATAAGAAAGTCTCGGTAAAGCCACGCTGCCCAATTGTTGTAGGCGCTAACCACGTGGTTTGCCGCAGCAATACTCATTAGGTAACTCTCGACTTCTTTATTATCCCGCGAGGTTATGACAAATGTCATTACCTTATGATTTAAGGTGGTTAGATAGTCATTTGAACCTGATCTTTCAAACTTCCTTCTTAATTCAGCATGGCGAACCCCAAGGCAATGAGCCATATCATAAAGAGTTACACCCAGTTCTCCACCAAGCTCTTTATAGGGTTTAGGCTGAATAAACCTAGCCTCAACTTCTTCAATTCTTTGCTTGAGTTCTGAAGCTGAAATTTTAGGAGCCTTTTTCTTCTGCCTCTTTTTAATGGGGACAACGGGGGTAATAGCTTGAGTGTGGTTGTAATGACTTGGATCAAATGTTTGGATTTTTATTTCCTTCTGTTTTTAAAACGGTTCTTAGATTTATTTTTTTTGACTGCCTGCAACTTGTCATCGATAGCTCGTAGGCGGCTCCAAAATTGAGTTGTTGTTTCTGCGTTTTCTATATGAATGAGTTCACCCATTGTCGTTATCCTCCTTGCACATGGCCACTTTAGATCCAAAACCGGAAGGGTAATAAAAGGTGTCTGGTATGTGCTCATGCAACTTGGCATTGCACACGGCTTGTAAAAACATTAATCCGATTGCCGATAATACGAGCAATATTCCTATAATAATCATCATTCTATCCTTCCACATCCCGGGCCTCTATTTTCTTCTGGGCTTCGACTTGAGCTTTTACTTGGGCATTGATCGAGCCAATCTTGTGCTGATCTGAGACAGTTTGCTTGGTTGCCTGTAGGTCTGAGCGAGAAAGGCGCGGAACCATTAAAAGACCTTGGATAAAGGATTTCAGGGTTCTGGTCTTTGCTCCTTCGAGTGCATCTGCTTCAGAATTTGATTGGTCAGCAACCCCATTTGCTTCATGGATTGAGCCGATTGCTTCACCTGATTCGATATGGACTACAACGAAGGAGCTCCGAGCTTTGCAAGCTTTCACGCTCTTCTTGCTTGGTGTGCCTCGATATTCTGCGTGGAGGGTTTCAAATTCTTTGTCTGTAGCTTCAGACTTGAGCCACAAGACCTTAAGCCCCTGCTCCATGAAAGGCTTTTGAACTGAGGCAAGAACTTTATCGCTTGAAGTGTATTCCTTGCCTTTATCCCTTTGGTCATCCTTGAATAGCAGTGGGTTGCTTGAGGTGACATTTGCAAGTGCGTTCATAAGGTTTTTCTTCTTTCCAATTTCCTCAGCCATTTTCATTAAGTTAAAAAATTCTAGGTTTTCCATCAGCTAACCTCCTCGATATATGGGCTATACCCTGGCCAGTTGTTTTTCTTTGCAAAAATGTATTTATTTAGCGCTATTCTCCACTCCTTTTTAAACTCTTCTATTTTATTAGCGCTGTAGCTGATTGCATGGGTCAGAAATGGGTAAGCGTTTTCCACTGCAATGAAGGTCCATGTAGGCTCATGGCCTGTAATTTCTTTGTATCCGTTGGTATAGTGAGCCAATTGCCAAGAGTACTTCAGCTTGAAGCGAACAATAGAATCAAAGCCTCCATATCTAAGCGAAGCATCGAAGGTGGTCTTAAAATCCACAAGGTGGTGATCCGGCCTAAGCCAGTCTATAAGCGCCTTACAGCGCTCCCCTGAAATGGGATCCACCCAAAACATGGGTACCTCTGCTTGTCCTTCCGATAGGAGGATTGAGCTTGCAGGATGGGACAGTACACTTGCGGCCATCTGGTGAACGTCATCCCACTCTTTTGGGGTAAGCACGATTTTTAGAGGATTTTCTTTGATAGTATGAAGGTATGGCTTCGTGCGTTTATCCGAAACTGGAGCTTGCACATAAAGAGTATCAAACTTGTCTTTCTGAGCAATTAGCACATGAGTCGCATTGCCTTTTATCAGGGAATCGTCTTTTTTCTCCTTTTTGGCAGGCTTATCCGGGTCTAACTCATAGGCATAGTAGTGAGCTGTGGTTGGATACTCATGAAGCGCTTTTTTAACTGTGGAGTAGTTAATAGCATCCTCAGACCTGTATTCTTTCTCGCTAACACTCGGCTCAATGCTCGGGTATAAAATCATGAAAACCTCCTATCTACCTCTAATAAAGGAGGGAGGGCAAAAAGCCCTCACCGTTAACGAATGGCCTTTTCTGCCCTCTTCCGCTTAGATTCCGGCAATTTTATTGAGCCGATGTAGTCGAAAAGGAAGAAAATAGCTCTCATAATCTTGCTCTGTTCAACAAACTGGAGAAACTTTTCTAAGGCGTTCCAGTCTGTCTTCTCAGCTACATCTGCAAGGAAAATAAAGAGCGGTTTAGCCACTAAGCGGAACGAGCCTATTACTAGAAGTAAGCTAGCAATATGGGGGCTCGTAGCTGCTAGGTGTTGGACAAGTTGGGTTAATGCTTCCATTATCTACCTCCTTTTGGACGTGCTGTAATCAGCACAAGATCGCTAAAATCTGGGTAAAGTGATTCCATAGTCCCTCTTAGATTTGATAGCCGAATGAAAGCTCTGCCGTTGGTGTAACTCCCTTGGCTCGTCCAGAGCCCAAGAGCTCATGATTTTTGACATGTACCTGCGCGAGCCCGCCTGTGAGGCTAGTATTAAAGCCGGAATCCCACACCCAGCGATAGCCCATTGATACCTCACCTTTGAGGGCATTCGTGTGGGATTTTGAATCACCTTTGATGTCTAGTCTTGAGGCGTGGACTCCAACCAAGGAGATAAAGGAGTCTTCATGAAATCCGCCTGGGACATGGCTTAGGCGTAAACCAACACCTTTTGCGCTGCCCTTAACCCCGGTCAATACTGATAGGTCATGGACATAGCCGACGTCAGCGCCAACCGAAACTGTATCTGAGACGCCCACATCAAACCCGGCTTCTAAGCCATTAAAGACTGCAGCTAAGGGATTTACGCGGAGATTGGTTATAGTATCCAGAGCATAAACTGATGATGATGTTAAAGCGAAAAGAGATAGTAAAAAAAAGTAAAGATTTTTCATTTAAGTAATTCCATAAGTAAAAAGGTTCAAAAAAGGTTAAAGGTCGTTTGGTTATTTAGTAGCTATTTCATGACTCTCTCCTTATTGAGTGCGTTTAAACAGTCTGGAGTGAGAGCGTTTAAACGTTGTGAGTTATTAACCAAGCACCATTTCCTGGTGGCAAAGACCACACAAAGGTGCTGCAATATCTAGGGTTTTCTTGGAAATTCTTGCTATATATTCGGGATGGTCATTTCTGCAAACCATCTTTAGTTGCCTAGTGCTCTGCTTTTTTTCTTCCTCTGGTTTAGATAATGAAGCATGGGGGTACTCACCTATTACCTGGGCGTACTCTTTGATGTAGTTGGTTAAATCCTCTCCAGCGTAGGTTGCAGTTAATTTCCCCTCTAAGCCTATTGCTCGGGCACATTTTCCAAAGGTAGCGTTATGACCGTTTTCAATGCCTACAATTACATGAACAAGCTCATGAGCAAGCACATCTGCTGCACGAACTGACTCAGAGACTACGTGGCTTATCATGATTTCAAAGGTGCAATCGTCGGAAGCATCACAAGACCAACATTCACCTAGCACCTGATTTTTCGCAAAGGCACCTTTAGATGGTAATGAGCAGGAGAATCTTATTTTCTCGGGGATATCCTCATACCCACTGCTTTTAAAGCGTTTGTAAAGATGTTGAGCCATCTCGTTTAACCACTTCTCTCGATTCATTAACTGCTCCTTTAATTGGGTGGGCACAAGGCCCACCGCTTAGGACGACACACAAATAAAGGCAATGCTATGAAGCAAGTCTCTTACTGGTGTGGTGAAGATAGCTAGGGGAGTTGCGGCGGGATATGAAAAGCCGGAAATTCCGGCTCTAAATTTGTAAGCTGTTGATATAATGGAATGTACCCAGTGTACCCAACGAAATATAGGATGGGCACACTTTTTGGGTACACTTTTTTATCAGTTTAATTAGTTAGTTAGATACTCTAAATTCTATTTGTACCCAGTGTACCCAAGAAATAAAAAGATATAGATATATAGAGATATAAATAAAAATAAAAAAATATATCTGACTGTGGATGTATTTTATTTTTTTTATTTTCCCCTATCCCTATATATATTTCTTTTTCAGAAAAAGTGGGTACATTGGGTACACTTCGAGATTTAAGCTTTAAGCACCTATAATATTGGAAAATATTTGTACCCAAAAAGTGTGCCCAACCCAAAATCAGGGTGGGTACAGTGGGTACATTTTTGGGTACACTTGGAGAAATTAGCTAGATATGGGGATTAGTTTGAGGCATTCAGCTTCAATTGTGCGGAATTTGCCATCGAGGACAATGACTTTCAGGTTGGGGTTGGACTTTAATTGCTTGCTGATACCAACGATAGCATCACGCTCAATCTTATCTTTGTGCTGGAAAATGTTATTTATAACTTCAACTTGAGTACCTGCAGGGAACACATCGGTGCCATATTGAGCTTCATCCTTAAGCGACCAAACTTTTGGCGGCTCACATTCTTCACGGTTTAAGATTAAATCAACTGGAATATACACGCTCTTGTCCAGTATTCCTGAGATCCTAATGGATTGCCGCTTTAAGGCCCCTTTGAGTCTTCCAAGGGAGTGATTCCAGTTTTTCCAATGGGATTTTTCAAAAATTTTTGCAAGCTCCACATGCTTGCTGAATACAGCTAGGTACTCCTTCCCTTCTTTTTGATGGACCTTCATACCATACTTCTCCAGCTCCTTTTTGTGTGGTCCTTGCAGGATATTGACAATTGTATCCTCAAGGTGGCTAACTTGATCGCCAAAATCGCGTGTGTACCTTATCTTAGTGGTTAATAGATGGTTTAAACATAATTCTTCATCCCGCTCAGTCTTGGAGAGATCCTTATCTGTAAGGCATTTCATCATCAAACATAGGTTTCTGGCAGCATCTTCCGTTGGAGGTTGATCCGATGTAAGACTAAAGTAGCTAGCTAATAACATTCCGGTTTGGTCTGCATAGCGTGAGGTATGCCCCATCTGTAAGATAACTTTCTTAAAGACTCTGTATCCCTCATTAATATTGTCAATTTGCTGGATAGCTCTTGCAAAAAGCCTAAGACCAAACTCGGGAGTGATTTTTTCGCAGGCAGCTAAAAGGTTAGCTTCATGAATTGGATCTGAGTTGTGACGTGCAAGTTCAAGTATGGAAAAGCGGCCCTTATCCTGAGCGCTTTTGAGGTGAACCTTGATCGAGCATACTAAAGCAGTGACTTGGGGATCATAGTTTAATGCTGTACCACTTGTGGTTCCTTTATACATACGGGCGCTTGTAGGGCTCCATGATTGCCTCAGAAACTCTATAATGCCTTGCTGGATATAGTTGTTAGATTCCGTCTCAAATTCATCGTATATGACCGGCAAAGAGTCACCTTGTAGGGTTTGCCTGATACCAGCAGCAGTGGTATCTTGTCCTGCTTTCATGAACCCATCTTCACCACCTAATGCGGGGGTCAATACATCGTTAAACAAAAGCGATTTTCCACACCCCTCACTGGCTGTAACCCATAGCCTGGGTCTTATAGGTAGCGCTCCTGATACTCTTGCAGTTGCAACCCATCCTAAGAACAAGGGGATTGAGTCGTAACACTCCCAAGAAAAGTGTTTGATAGCCATGATGAGAAGCTTGCATTCCTCCACTGTTAACGGTGTTGGTGGCTCTGGAAACGAAAACTGTGAAGCTGTGTAGGTGTAAGTTGAGTGGATGTCTGACATATCCTTCATGGTCCCATCCACTATGAGTTTTGAGCCTGTGTTCACTACCGTTGCTTTTTTATCCTTCCAGACACCAACACCTCTGACTTTGTGGGGTGAAAAGATCCCAGCATCCATAGACTCAGAAATGATCTGTGCTTTTGCTTGGTCCCAATAGACGCCACCGTCTGGTTTAGGGAACATGACTTCTAGCTCATCAAGGGGAAAGGGTATTAATTCACATACGTTGCTGTTACTTACAGAGCGAGTTTTTTGTATTGTGTGATTCTTATAGCTATAGAAATAATGGTAAGGACCATTTTGCCCAAGAGCCCTGTATGTGATTTTCTCGCCATCTTCTAAGCAAAGCTGGTCCTTTACCTCATCGAGCCCTTCTCTAACATGAAGGTCGTTAAAATCGGTGGTAGCTTTTCCATCGTATTCCATAAATACGGGAAAAACCGGCTTGTTCATAAAGAGCTTAGATGCTTTTATAGCCTCGGTTTTGCCTGGGTTTCCTTCTGTAGCATGGTCATCATCACCAGCGACAACGAAGTTGACCTTGGGATACTCTTTCTTAAGAAGCTTTGAGACTTCCACAAGGTTATGTTTGGTGAAGGTCGCAACCACCACATTGCCTGTAGCTAGTCTAAGGCTTGCGCCCGTAGCCCATCCTTCGCAAATATAAACAACCTTTGATGGGTTAGTTAAATGACCGAATGTGTATATGCTACCAGTAAGCACAGTACCTAGGATCTGGTACTTACCGCCATCGGCAGAGATCCTTTGGCCACCCATGATTGAGCCTTTTATGGATCGGAACGGGATAAATAGCTTGTCACCGTCCATACAAAGGTCGAACGGCTCGATTAACTTTCGCTTTAAATAAGGATGGTCAGCGTTAGCCTTAGTCCCACGATCCAAGATCTTTTTAGCAGTCATCCTTGCTTCTTCGTTCAGCTTTTTCTTAGATTCATCGGCAACTTTCTTCGCTTTTTTCTGAGCGAACTTAATGTCTTCTTTCTCATTCCGGGAAAGCTTAACCTCTGGAGTAAAGGTATACTTTTCTTCATCACTGCTAGCCCAATCACCGAAGGTAACACAAAGGTATAACAAGCCTTTGGAGGTGGTTAGGTAGCTACCAATATACCAAGCTGAATTTCTGGACAAACCCTCACAACGTCTCAATTTTCCGTCCAAAATTGGATCATAGATGCTTACATCCCTAGAGGCTGCAAAGCGGATAAACTCTTCACGGAGGTCGTATTCGGTTCTCATATCTTCGCTCATAGTGGACTTACCTCCGGTGCATAAATCTCATAAATATTGGATAGGTTTTTGTACGGGCAATAACGCTTGGCAATGGACTTGCCATACTCTTCTTCAAGTTTCCTAAAGACGAATCCGGTTTTATAGTTTCTCATTTTGCCGATCTTAGCCCATTTGCGGCATGATGCTAGAACGAGATTGGAATTAATTTCCATCATCTCGGACTCTTCTTTTTCCTCTTCAGGATCATCCTTTGGTGGAACTGGGTCTGGCTCGGGGAATTCATGACCACAGCCAGGACAAGTGCGATCTCTAGACATACGGAAACAGAGGTTGCAGGAGGGGCATTCGGTCAAACCAAACTCATCATCCTTTTCCTCTTTAGGGGTGGGTTCGAAGTAAGCCTCTGGTGCGTCTTCCACCAGACCGTGTTCTTTAAGGCATTGAGCGAAGTCTAACACCTTGCAGTGCTTCTTTTCGTAGCCATCTTTAGAATATGGTCTAGTCCCTCGGCCAACCATTTGATGAAATAAAATCAATGATTTAGTAGGCCTACAGAGTAAAATCATTTCAATTGCTGGACGATCGAGGCCGGTGGTGCAGGTATCCACATTAAAGACAACTCGGAGCTCACCGCTCATAAGGCGGTCGAGGATTTTGTTTCGCTCCTTCATGGACTTGGTGTGATCGATGTAATCTGCAGGGATGTCATTATCGGTGAAAAATGCTGCCATAGCTTTGGCATGAGCTATAGAAACACAAAAAGCCAGAGCGGGCTTGCCTTCATCATGTTTGTGAAAGTCTTCTAGTATCTCACTAAAAATTTCCTTCTTATTTATGGCAAGCTCAACATCCTCGGCAACATAGTCATCACTTTTTTTATCCACCCTCAGCTTTGAGGTATCAATCTTAACCAGCACATAATAGCGAGGATGGATAAGGAAGCCCAACTGGGCTAGTTGGTCAAACTTGATAGGCCATTCGACGCGATCAAAAACATCATCAAAGCCCCTCTTTAAATAAGGGGTAGCTGTGAAACCGGCTTTTGGGCAGTCATAGCTATTGTATAGCTCGACGCAATTGTCGCTCATGATCCGATGGATTTCATCCATGATAATGAGATCAGCTTTAGGCTTATGCTTGCGTCTAACAAGGGTATCTATGGAGCATAATTGGACCTTAGCCTTACGATTTGTCAGCTTATGCTTCGCCTGGATGACTCCAAATTTAATATCAAACCTTTGCAAGTGCTCCGCAAATTGCTCGATTAGTTGGATACCGTGGATGACAATCATCACACGAAGGCCAAGAACCTCAGCAACAAACTTAACAAGGTAAGCCATAATGATGGACTTGCCTCCGCCCGTAGCGAGGTGAATAAGGGTGGAGTTCCATTGCCTCAAGAAATTTAGGATGAGCTCCGTTTGGTAAGGTCGAGGCTTAGCAAAAGGTAGCTCAATAGCTCTGAGTTTATCCCGATTGGGATCTTGCCTAACTAGCTGCATTAATATCCTCCCATCCCAGAGCAACCAATGTGCTAATTATTTTTTTCCTGGTTTTAGGTTGAGGGTTCGCTACTAAAGGAAGATCTTTGCGAGTTGAGGCAGGAATCCCAGCTTTTTTACATACCGTATTGGCATCTTTGCCAACCTGACTTGCTGCAACCTGGAGTTGTTCCCAAAAAGTTACATTTGAAAGCATAAAAGCAATCCTTTCCGTGTGAGGTTCTGCTAAAAGTGTGGTCCTGCTTTTTATGTAGCCCTGCAAGTGTGTGAAACCTGCGGTTATAAGGTAAAGCGGTAGCTAGGCACTGTTTAAACAGGCTCATTTGTGGTGCTAACGCTTAGGGATTAAACTAGAGTTTCATTAGTTTTCTAGCGGTACTATCAAGATCCCACCTAATATTCATAGGGCCCTGATGAACCTTTCCTTTAACTTCAGTGGTCATGAAGTTTACTTTAGATAGCAACTTCCCATCTTTCGTCGGCTCCCACCCCTTGCTGGATTTAGTCTGCAAGCCATGAGCAGCTAGGAGCTTATTTACATCCCTTGCAGCAAGACTAGATGTTGAATACCCTTTCTGTTGCAAGGTAATACCCAATTGAGTGGGAGTTCCAAATTCTTCTTCTTTTTTATTAGTAGTATCGATATTATGTGATGGTTGTACTGAAACGTCTGTGTGACTTTTTATATATGCCATTGCAAGAGCATCGGCTTTGTCCTCAGAGAACCCTACTCTTAAAGCGTCACTCTTGATCCCGATTGCTTGTTGAGCTATTGAGCTAAACTTCATTTTTTACCCTCTCGTCCTAAGTCGTTAAAAAAATCCTTTAGATCTCGATATGGTAAAAAAATGTATGAAATACTTTCTTGCAAAACAAGTCAAAAAATATACATAAAAATGTGTCAAAGCCTTGGTGAGGGTACTATTTGTATAAAACACCCAACTTTCATACAGAAAAAATGAGGGCGTTAAAAAATGAACCAGGAATACAAAAAAATTGTACAAAATCAATTGAGACAATTCTTAAGAGCCTACCGTCATGCTGAAAACATCAGCGCAGAAGATGCAGCTTGCAAACTTGACCTGGAAATAACTAGTTATCGAAAGCTAGAAGGTCTCAAGCCTGAAAATAGAGTAATAAGCAGCATCAGCTACCTAGAAAAGATTGCAAAACTAAGGGCTAAATCTCTCGTTGATTTCATCTCTTTCTTAACCCCTCAAGATTTGGTGAATGGTTTAGGTAGAGGCTTATACCTATGGGAAAAAAATATTATTTCTGGCTTTGAAAAAATGAGTGTATCTAAGCGGAATAAATTTCTTAACTATCTCAGCAAGCTAGAGGAAGATGAGCTAGCTGATTTTTATGACCACTTAGTTGAAATGTCTAAAAAGCGATCTTCAAAAATTTCTTTCACAACTCGCATATTAAGGGAGCTAAAGGATGACTAGAGTATTGGTAATCGAAGATGATCCACATTTTGGTGACACTCTTAAAATGAAATTGGAGATGGATGAAGGTGTAAAGGTTGACGTTTACAGAGATTTCGAAACGTTCGCGGAAAAAGTCACATCACCACATCAAGTAAAAGAATACTCATGTGCTCTAGTCGACTACCAATTTGGTCGCTACAACGCTTATCATAAAGGGTCAGCAATCTATCTACGAGAAGACCTTCAGTTTAAAGGAAAAATTTACCTGTGGACGCTAGAAAAACTTGAAGATGTAAAAGGAAAAGAGGACTACGACGCAATACTTCCCAAAAAATTCTATTCATTTTCCGCTCTTGAGAGGTTTGACAGTTAAAAATGAAATTCCTGCTTGTGCTCATTTTTTTGATTTTCTCTACTAGTAGCTTTGGCGTAACAATCACCCAAAAAACGGAGGATTTAAAGCTATCCGATGATCTTAAGATTCATTTAACCTCGGATAAATTAGAAATTGAGGATGTTGTAAAACTAAACCCTGGAGAGTTTTCTAAGTACGCGAGTGGTAAGAGCTTAGGGTTCACCCAAAAAGTTCTCTGGGGTAAAGTGCCAATTAAAAATCGATCAGGTATCGAAGACTGGTTTGTTTCACTTTATGTCAGCCATATCGGGAGTTTCAGACTATATAAAGTGCAAGGCAAAAACATAGAACTTGTCGAGCATGTAGGAAGGGATATTGACGCTCGTACTAGAGCTGTTAATCTAAAATATCCTACTATTCCAGTTGCAATTTCTAAAGACTTTGATGGGTACTTTTATATACGAGCGGAGTCCGAAAATAACTTGACCATTGACCTTGATTTAAGGCGGATAAATTCTCTAATCACACATATGCATAAGGACGTAATTTTCCAAGGAATCTACTATGGCTTTCTTATTGGTCTAATGCTTTATGTTTTGAGTTTATGGATTTTTGCATCCGAGTCACTTTATGGAAGATATGGTCTCTATCTTTTCGCAATGGCTTTACTACAACTTGCTGTTACCCATGATGGTTCTACCTATTTATGGCCAGGAAAAATTACTTTTGATAAAACTCTTGAGACTTTCTCGGGAGGTTTAATTTTCGTCACCATGGGCAACTTTTTAAGAGAGTTTTTTAAGGACTATTTACAAAAAATGCCCTCAGCTATCCCAACTAATGCAATCAAAGCTGGTGGAATTGTTTGTCTGATTTCAATACTCTCATCAAATTATGTACTCAACATTGTTGGAACAATAATATTGGTTGCCTGCTTTTTCCCTGCAGTAACCTGGTTCCTCTTTAAGGCATGGAGATCAGGTATTAAACCAGCACTTTTTATGTGGATCGGCTGGGGTGCAATGTCTCTTGGAATGTACTACCAGATAGTCATGAAGTCGGGATTTTTTTCTCTTCCATACATATATAATTTCTTCCAAGTTACTTGCATCATTGATTTCATTTTGTTTACCGCATCTATTTCCCTAAGGATAAGAGACATAAATATAGAATTAGCAGAAAAAAAAAGCTCTTTGCAGCTATCCAAGGGGTTATCAGCTATAAGCGCCGGGATAGCACACGAAGCTAAAAAACCATTACAGGCCGTTTCCAACGTGCTAGATGAATTATTAGAAATATCTGATACTTCCAACGCCTACCTCAAAAGATTGTTGGATAGTTCTCGCAATAAACTAAATCATTCTGGAGCTATTTTTGATGATATTCTAAAAATTGGCAAGCCTGACATGAAATTTCAAGAATTGGAGATAAGAAGACTCATTGAGGATGCTATCAACCTGTCTAAAATTTCGTACACTCCAAAGCTTGAAATAGAAGATTTTTCTTTAAAATGCGACAAAGAAAAAACGATTCGAGCCTTCACCATTTTGATCGATAATGCCTTCGAGCATGGTGCCAAAGATGGTGAACCTGTTTTGATTCGAACTTGTGCCAAGAACAAGAAAACTTTAGAGGTAATCAACTATGGTGTTTATCTCGAAAAAGATGAAATAAGAACCATTTTTGAACCCTGGGTAACTAAAGGAGGTAATGGCCTAGGTCTTTACCTCTTTAGCTCAATTGTGAAATCCCATAATTGGGAAAACCGTTGCCATTCGAGTAAAAAGGACAACTTCGTGGCTATGATTTTGACATTCAATTAACGATTTTTAGGATATACAGATGAAAAATAAAACTTTATTTGCTATCTTCTTTACTTTTGTGTTTATTTTCATTGGGGGCTTTTCTTACATGTTTACGGGACGCACATCGACTAATCAAAAGTTTGTAATTTTAGATTTTGATGGGGTAATTGCCGATTCCTGGCAAATTGCTTTTGAGACTATGAATTCTTATTCTGAGGAGTTTGGTTTTTTGCCAATGTCATTCGACGCGGCATCAGACCTAACAACAAAAGAGATATTTAAGGCTTATAATTTGGGTTTTTTCGCTCAGTTTAGGCTAGCTAGTAAAGTAAAGAGTGCTTTACATGAGAACATGAATAAGATCGATGTTTTCCCAGAATTTTTAGCTATCTGTAAAAGGCTTTCAGAACAGGGTATAGAGGTTGCCATTATAACATCTAACTCCAAAGAGAATGTCGATAAGTTTTTTAGTCATAATAAGATTGATTTTATAAAAATAGTTCATAGTACCACATCAATTTTTGGTAAGGATTCCGCGATAAAGTCATTTTTAAAAGAGTATGGAGTAAAAAAAGAGAACGCTATTTATGTTGGTGATGAAGTAAGAGACGTCACAGGCGCAAAGAAAGCTGGCATCCCCGTGATGGCAGTTACTTGGGGGTTCGATCCCCGCGCGAAGCTATTACAAGAGGGGCCAGATTATTTGGTGCATGATTCAAAACACGCGCAAATGATTTTAGAAAAATACTTTCAACTGAATTAAAAATACCGTTTATACTGAGAGGATATTTATGTTTAAAATTTTTATTAAATCGTTCACTGCATTTTTTATTTTCTTCTGTCTTTATACTTCTGCTGATGCGGTTGAGTTTGAGCAAGCTAATAAGTTCATACAGGAATCAATTGATTCAAGTCATGAATTCGGCATCCAATCTTATGCATCAGGTGATATTCTGTTCACTAAGCAAATAGAGCTTTCAAAGCTCAGAAATTTTGTTATCAAAGCTACTGGTAAAGACCTTATCAAGTACGATCTAGGTCCAGAGTCATTTTCATCTCTGATAGCCCTTCGTGTTTTGCATGATGTAGAGCACAAAGAACTGAATGATAAGCTGATAAAGCTTGGTTATACGCTTGCCACGGCTGAATCTTTAGAATTGCCCAACAGAATTCATTTCTTTCACAATAACACCGATTTTGCTGCAGACATTGATGCAACATCAATTACTGCAGTTGCCCTTTATAAATCAGGTTTGATCTCTGATGATGAACTTATTCAATATGCTAAAGAAGTATTGAAAAGCAGACCAGAGGATGGTGATTATAAAGACCTTCTCCAGGTTTACTGGGAAGATGGAGCCGAGCCCAACCGAGGAATTAAGTTTGATCCGGTAGTAACGGCTAATGCTCTTTATCTTATCAAAACGGCTCAATCACTGGGGCTTGGTGTAGACGATCGAGTCATTGAAAAAAATATTAATTTCATAGTGAGCCATCTTCAGAGTGGAGAATACAAAAATGGGACAAGGTATTATCCACTGCCCGAGATATTTCTATATTTTTCATCACTGCTCTGTGATTTTAAGGAATTTTCAAAAGTCTTAAAACCTATGATTTTTGAAGCTATGTCTAGCTACCTTACTTCAGAAGTCAGCCCTTTAGAAGCATCCCTCAGAATTTTAGTAGCTAAACAAGTAGATTTGGACGTTGATCTAAAACCACTTTCCCTGAGCCTACGTTCTTCTTTAACAAATCAAGGGTGGCAAGCTGGGCCATTTTTTAAGCTTGGTAAGAGTTCCATATTTTTTGGATCAAACACAATTACTTCAATATTTGGCCTTAAGGCAATTTACCTCTTAGATGAAAGAATTTGAAATGAGACACATTATAATAATAATTTCATTGTTGTTTTCTTCTGCCTCTTTTGCAGATTATCCGCTAAGTTTTAACAAAGCAGCCCCTCTACTACCTAAGCCTCATGGGAATGGTTATGCAAGTCATAGTTTTGATGATTCAACTAGTATATATGAAATTTCATCAACTCATGCTGGCCCACAAGGAAGAATCTTAGATCTAGCATATCGAAACACAAGATTAAATAACGAAGGCCTAGACAAATTTGGTTTAACTCTTGGAGGAGTTATTCCTAATTCAAACGACGATTTGATAGCTTTTAAATCAATTATAGGTTTTGTTCATAGTAGAGGCTACTACGATCATACAGGGGAAATATTGGCAACCTGGGTTAAAAATATAGGATCATATGACATTATTATACTAGGTGGCGGTTACAAATTCGTCTCAACTAAATTCAGTGATGCCTACCCTCTTATCGGTTATAGAAGATATGTCAAAGGTAGATATAGTTTTGAAGCCATCCTTCCATCTCATGTTAAAGCAAGTCACGATCTCAATGACACCTTAGAAATTGGAGTTTTTTCTAATTTAGGTAGTGAACTAGTCTGTGTTGGTGAAAAAGAGATCTCGGACGGTGAATTACCCGATTCGGTTCTGGGCAAGTACCAAACTGTCAGAGTTGGTATTGAGTCAACTATTAAAGTTGCTGAAAACATAGAGTTTACTGCTAAATTTGGTCAATCCCTAGCTAGAAAGATAACTAAGGACGACAATAAGGTATCAAAGCTGGATGGTAATCAGAATTTCGCAGAAGTGGCTTTGAACGTATCTAAGTTTTAAGCTTCAGATAAACTCAAAGCCCCTTTCTTCCATTGGAGAAGTAAGTAAAAATTCACTAAACCACATCAATCCCAAACAAAGTGGTAACTCGATCCTTTAGGCAGCCACAGGTTCTATCTCCAATAGATTCGAATAGAGCCTTGCAAATTATGCACTTGCGAATCTTAACTTCTATCGAATTTAGACCTGCTGCAGCCCTTGCTTCTTGAGTTTCACGAAGGGCAGCCTTATCTGGTTTGGATAGCTTTTTTATTGGCTGATGTTTTCCCTCTACATGGCTATACTCAGGCATATGAGAGCAAACATACTCCAAGATTCTTCTGCTAATAGCAGTCGCATATGCGTTTGATTCGTGTGTCTTAAATTCCTTCAAATTTGAGTATTTTTCGGCTGTTTCCTTGAGCTTTTCATCTGTCCATATTCGTTGTTTTGGCCTCACCATATGAGAACAAACACTATCTAGAATATTAAGACGACTCGCATATTTATACGCCCCACTTGCCTTATTTTTGAACTCACCTATAGTTGAATACTTCAATGCTTCGATAGAAACAGCTTCTTTTGTCCATAGAAATTTCTGTTTATGTTGTTTGTTAGTTTCCATTTGCATCACCGAGTCTTATAGGTTTCTAAATTACATTAACTCTATAAACAGGTATATTAATCTGATTTTCAGTGATTTTTATGATTAAATATGCTTCTTGACCACTTTCAAAAAATTTTCACTCGTAAACGGTTTCAAGATAATCTCTAAAACATTAGTTCCATCTATTGCATCCCGCTTATCAGGGGGAACACCAGTGATTAAAATTAGCTTTGGAGTAATATTTTTTTCATTGAGAATATTGAGGAACTTATACCCATCGATATAAGGCATTACAAGATCTAATATTACAAGGTCTGGCTTGTGAAGAAGAAGCAAAGACATTCCATCTTTTCCGTTATCCGCAGACATTACGTCATATTCATTTTCCAATAATCCATTCAAAAAATTTAGCATTAATTTGTCGTCATCTATAACTAAAACTGATTTTTTCATACCGACTCGCAAAAGTTTGAAAGGAGTTGCTAGTCTTCATTATAGAACTTGTTGATTTTTAAGACCAGAGCGATCCAAGAGGCAATTGCGATCAAATCAAACTTCGGCGGAATTTCCAGTCACACTGATAAAGCAGCCAAACGTTATGAATCGCCGGACTTTGCATCAAAACTCAGATCACATCGAACCCAGTAAGCCTTGCCGTCGCAACTGATCCGCGAAAACAACCACATGACCTATCGCCAGTTGATTCAAACTCAATTTTGCAGTGCATACATTTTCTTATTTTAATTTCGATAGGCTTAGCCCCGATATTAATCCTGCTTCTATTAACAGCCTCTAACTCAGTACGAGACAATTTTGATAGCTTCTTAAATGGCTTCTTTCTTGGGTTTTGAAAGGTATCCATATGCGAGCAAACTAACTCCAGCATCCCCTTTCTTTTTGCTGCATTATAGGCGTTAGAATCATTTTTTAAGAATTCTTGAGGGGTGCTAAATTGCTGTGCTACTTCTCTTAACGTATTTTCGTTCCACCTTCGATCTGGTAAAGGTGTTTTATCCATATGCGAGCATATTTTCTCCAGCATTTTATGCTTAGATGCATAAGAATAAGCTCCAGAAGAGGATTCTCTAAAATGCCTTTTATGCTGATATTTTTGTGCTTCTTGTGTAACGGTATCTTCAGTCCATGATATTCTTTTTCTAGGGTGAGTATCCTTTTGCATATTTAAAACCACATTATTCTATTCGCAATTAATCCCATTAGTTCTGTAATTAGCAATAAATCAAGGCTCACTCAAGAGCCCAAAAAATGTATCGGTTAATCTGGAAAAGCATGTTTCCTTGGGGTTGTATTCCAGAAAGACAAAGCCCCCACCCCTCTTTTCATAGTCTCTTTTGCAAGCAACATGACAAGAGCTACGGCACTGAGCCTATAGAGAGCTTTTAAAACAAGGTGCATCCAATTTGTCTGGTATCTTTCCCCGAGCTCCGATTCAACCGCTGCTAACTTTGCACCTGCCTCATCCAAACTTTTCTTGGCTGGATCAAGGTGCTTAATCTTGTACCAGTTGTTGTGATAAACGTCAGAATTTTTATCTTCGTAACGAGCCTTCCTTTGCTCGTAATCGACCTTGGCAATATCGTAGGCTTCCGAAGCTGAGAAATGGATAGGATTTGCTCTCAGAGCCTCAGAAGCTAAATCCCGCTGATTTGCTTGTGAGCCTGCCCATACGATAAGCACCTCGTAAGCAATTATTAACGCCGCGAATAATTTAGCCGAGCTCGACTTTGAAATCACGCTTAACGCCGAAAAGCCGATTGCCAGGCCGATTGCGCCGTAAGATGCTAACTCAGGGTTTGGGAACTTAAGTGATTGGTAGAGTGGTAGTGTTTGCTCCACAACAAAGCAGCAAGCCAAGTATGCACAGTAGCCCAGGGCAAGGGCTGCTGGGAAGTTAGTTATAAATGCACCACCGTCTAACTGGGAGAGCTTTTGAAAAATTCCTGTTAAAAAATCAGACTTACCTACAGTTACATTATCATCAACAGCGTCATTACTGCAAACCTTGGCTTGATTTCCTGCCGTATCCTTTGCTAGATTATCGCCGTTAGCATTCGCGATCTCGCTAACGCTAGCCTGCTGCTCCAAGATCTTGGGTGCTGGAGCGGTGGGCTTAATACTTTCCCTTAAATCAACAAGACAATCTCTTATCTCTAAAAGCAATTCGGCTTGATTTTGAATATTGTGGTTTTCGTTTACCTGATTGATACTTTCTTTGGAAGTATCCACAGACATTGGTTGCTCCAGGCAGTGGCTTTGGCTACTGCCGTTTGACTCATCACTTGCCACAGCGCCTGGGTTTGGTAAGCTTGGACTGTCGGATCTACTTAGCGTTTTTTCGATGGTCTGCTGCTCAGCTTTCGACGGTAGGGCAGCAGATTCGAACATAGAACTAACATTCCCAAACTGACTTTCTTTCTTCAATTGTCTTCTCCTCTTCTTTTGAGAATTGATACGATCCTTGTTTTGAGGATTGCTGCGATATGCACGATGATACTTCGCTTTTTTGGTTTGAGATTGCCCAGATAAATCAGGGGCAAATAGTCCACTCGCTTCCTCATCCCCATTGAATAGTCCTCCTTGTGCCATTGTCATTCGACTCCAGCCTCCAAACATGAAGTGAAAAATCTGTATGAATAATTGCGCCTTCTAGCACAATACTTTGCGACTGCTTCTAGCTGCTCCCAAGGCCATGAATCCATCAGCCTCAAGAAACCAAATATGGATTTGGTATTGATTATCCCTTGGCCCTTCTCGATTTGTGCCAATATCAACTGGTCAAATGCAGGTCCAACCTTTTGCGCCTTACGCCTGTAGGTAGAATTTAAGGACTTTGCTTTGTGCCACTGAGAGTTTGTGCCACCTTCAGTTTTTGTGCCTCTGCCCTTGAGTAGCTTGTACCCTCGGATGAATTGTGCCTTCTCGAAAAATTCTATGTTTGTGCCATCATCAACCACCTGGAGTTTGCGCCCAATCCATGAGTCTCCGAGCCAATAGAAGTTGTCCTGATAGTTTACGTAACCATCACAGCGGACTTTCTTCTCTACCATGTCTGGGAATTTAAATGAGCTGAGATTCTCATGTGTTGTCTGGACTTTACCTGAGCAATTACTGTGAGCACACTCAACTTCCGATCCAGTCATTAATTCCTGGTCAAAGGAATCATTTTGTACATTAGGGGAGGCTTTTTCTCTCCCCAATTCCCTCACTAAACCTAGCATCCAGTTTATATTTTTAAGGTTCTCTTCAACTAATCTTGATAAATTAGGATTGTCAGCAAGTGACATATGCTTTTGGAGATCCAGGGCACGGTCCCTGAACTCCTTAATTACACGCTTGTCATCTTTGCTACGCTCCTCAAACTCAAGCTCGAAACCATGATACTTAGCAAACTTATCCACCACAGGATTACCCTGGAGCATTGACCGGCCCTTAACAATCAACTTGCTTGGCTTTTCATCAAGAACCTTCAAAACCTCCTGTATTGCTGCAAGCTGCAGTTTGTACCCAGTGCCTTTTACAGACTGACTTGCGATAATCTGAGTAGATGCATTTCCTGTCTCCAAAACTAACAGGCTCTTCTCATTACCCCTGCGCGTAAATGCCAGGGAGTAGTGGGGCTTTCGAGACCCCCCCAGGGGGCCTTCTGTAATATTTTTCGCTTCGCTATTTTCCCTTAAAGCCAATGGAATTTCTTGGCCAGCTCTGATTCCAAAAAGCTGTGGCTGGTTCCTATATATAGAGGCAACAATTTTTGCTATAGACCTGCAGCTTCTTGAATCTTCATGGCCAGGGATCAGCCTAGAGTGAGCGTTTAGGCCTATCATAGTCTGGTGCTTCGAGTAGCCATGCCACTTGTAATAAATCGCGGCACTGGATAGCCAGGCATTGCGCTCTCCATCAAGCACTTCTTCTGGAAGCTTTAGATCCTTGAGGAAGGTCGATGCATACTCGGGATTCTCGATTAGCTTTAGGGCTCGCTCGATATCCCCATACTCTGGATTGATCCATAGCTCATAGCCCTCAGTACGTCCGAGGTAATTGACATTGAGCCATTTAGGTCGTGACTGGGGGCGCTTTACTAGAATATTGCGAAGGGTATCTTTAGATATTTCTGTCAGCTTAACCAGCTCACCCATGGTGTAGCACTTAGTCTGGCCGAGGTTTTCGAACAGCTCCACGTACAAATGAGCCAAGCGAGCTTCGGTGGTCTTGTGTGGGTGAAGAATCTCATCCTGATCTCTTTTAGCTGGTGGTCTGCATTCTTTTAGCTTGTTCGTAATAGCTAGGATCTCAGTGATTACATTGCGGCCTTCTCTTTTGATGAATGCATGAACATCTTTGTCATAATAAAGCTGCCGCGCTTTGCTAAACTGCGAAACCTCATGGCGTCTAAAGTTGGGTAAGTCTCTAACAATACCGAGGGCTGACATATCAGCGCCTAGCCCATGGTGTTTCAACAATCTGACTAATGCTTCCTGTGCTTGTTGGGCAAGAAAAATGGTCTTGTGTGAACCATCAGTGAAGTCGCGCACGATGGGACTGATCGCAATTCCAAGGTGAATTCCTTTGCCACCTGTGCTACGAACGACGAACTGCGTATATATGAAGATCTCTGGATACTTCTTTTGGAGAAAGGTTAAGACCTTCTCCCAGTTTATTTCACCCTTCCTATCGAGCCATTTAAACTTGGTGTCTTTAACATCGATGTCTAAAGGAATACAGAACGGGACTCTAGTGCCATCAGGGTTCAACCAAGCCGAGCTAATATAGTCTGACTTAAAATGACGCCAGCCAGTGTATTCGCGGCTTATTATTTTAGATCCGTCTTCCTCTAACCGTAGGATCTTTTTAAAGGCATGGTAGCCGCCGGTGTAGCCTTCTTTTGCAAGCGCTGCTAATTGCATGGGCAGTCACCATGATTTAAAACTGATTTCCTCATATAAAAGTAGATTTTGGGCATAATGATTCCTTTCGAAATTATTTTTCGAAACAAAAAATGAAATTATAGACTTGTTTTAATAGGACAGATAAAAAGTCAGGTCTTTGTATCTGATGATTCAAATTTCACTAATTTAAGCTCGCTCAAAACGCTTGATATAAAGGAAATTTGGTCTTCATTAAACTTCTTGTTATTGCAATATTCATAAAACTTTTCAGTCCTTAAGGGGAATTTATTTTTCCGAACATCTTTTTTTTCTGTCGGGCTGCCCGACACATTAACTAGAGCCAATAATGCTTCAATAACTTCGGAGTCAGTCATTTTCTTTTTTGCTATATGACCAAGCTTTCGAATGTTTATATCATGCTCCTTAATTAATTGTTTTGCATCATTTGGCCATTTTGCAATTTTCAAAAGCTCGACGACATACCCTCGATGCTTATTCAATATTCGCGCAACACCTGTTGTCGTTTCATTCAACCTTTCCTTTAGGTTGAGAACTGACTCAGCAAGTTCTAGTGGCTTTAAGTTTTGCCTTACCAAATTTTCAGCTAAACGAGCCAAATGAATATCTTGCTCGTTTTCTGAATATATCAGCTCAGCAGGACAGGTTTCATAACCTAGTTCTTTTAGAGCCATTATTCTTCTGTGACCAGCTACACATAAAAAAGGTTTTGAAGTGGATAGACCCAACGTTAAAACAGGGCGCTGTAAAAGCCCCTGTTCCTTTATCGATTCTCTCAAACCAACAAAATCTGCCGTAGAAGTATCAATCTCTCGACTGTTTTGAGATAAATCAATCTCGTCAATTCTTACACTAGGTAGAGAACCTTTCCCTTTTTGCTGAACCTTTTTAAAAACTTCTTTTACAGAAAGATACCATTCAGCTTGCGCATCCACTTTTTTATGATCTTTAAACTCTTTTTCTACCCCTTTTACAGTTGATGCAATTTTACTAGCTAATTTAGACTTTGCTTTGCTTTTTTTCATAACCCATGCATCTCCTCTTCAAGAACTAATGAGGGAACAGGCATTTTTTCTAAAGATGGTGTATCTCCGAGTTCTTTCCTAAATCTTTTCAAGGTATCCTTGTCCAAAGCTGGAGTATTTGGAGATCTTCCTCTTCTATTCAACTTAAGCTCTGGAAGAATAAGTTTGGCAAGCCTTGTATATGCTTCACTTATAGGGAGCTTCGATTGCCCGTGTACAATTGGATTTTCCATCGCACAAGATGTTGGTACTGCCTTAGAAAAGGGTACGGTTCCTAATAAAGGCATACCGACCTGCTTTCCTAACTTTTCAATTGCTTCCAAAAACATTCTATGGACTGTTATTGACTTATCGTACTTGGTCACGAAGCAACCTAAAACATGGAGCGTTGGGTTTAGCTTGTCTTTTATCATTTTCACATTTTTGAACATAACGCGAAGTGCATCAAGACTATCCGCTTCAGCAAAGAGTGGAAGAACATAGTAGTCTGCAGCAACCATTACATTTGTAAAAGTTAAATCTAAGGAAGGGTGGGTATCGATCACGATAATATCAAACTCTTCCCTTGCCTTTATCAACCAGTCTCTCATAATCCCATGAGAACCGGGCTGAGCTAGAAAAGAGTTATTAAATTCACTAAAATCTTGATCAGCTCCAACAGCGTAAACATTGTCGAACTTGGTTTTCAACCAGATCGACTCTGCTGCTTTCTGCTCGAAAAACGCTACGGAGATTGTTTTCTCAAGATCTATAGCCTGTTGCTTTATTCCAATCTGAGCGCTTGAATTCCCTTGATAGTCAGCATCAACAAGCAGGACTTTCAAACCAAGATTAGCAAACGCACAACAAAGATTTGTACTAGAAACAGATTTTCCAACACCACCCTTTTGATTAGCCAAGGCAAGAGTAACGCCTTTAATTTTTTTAGATCTCTTCATAATTCGATTCCTTAACGGCTTGGCATGCAAGCATCAATTAACTATTATCGTATTACTTAAATCATATTTGGTAAAGTCGATTATATAATTAATCCTTGATAAACAAAGTCAGCTAAAACCCTCAAAATAAATTTCAACCATCTAACTTACTATAATTACCTAA